>NZ_JBHVWC010000011.1:0-177325 GCF_042882445.1 Kitasatospora sp. NPDC058218
CACCCCCGCCCCCCCCGCCCCCGCCCCCCCCCCCCCCCCCCCCCCGCCGGCCCGGGGCCGACTCACCCCCCCCCCCCCCGCTGGCGCCGCCACCCACCCGCGGGTGCCCCCCCGCCCGACGGCATCGTGCTGTCCGGCCCCGCCTCGCGGTCCGACCCCGGCGAACGCCGAAGCCTCCGAGCCCCGGGGGGCTCGGAGGCGGCGCCGCGTCCGGTCGCCGGACGTTCAGAGGAAGTAGAGCCGGTTCAGGGAGACCGAGTCGGCGGTTCGGAACAGAGCGGTTCGCCGTCGAGGGAGACCAGGCCGGCGTGCGCGTGCACGTCGACCCGCCCGATCCGGGCGTGGCGGAGCATGTCCGAAGTGGAAGTGCGAGGTGACCGAGACCGGCACCGCCGCCGTGTTGCGCACCGGCAGCCGCAGGACCGGTTCGGCCGGACGGTAGCCCGCGCCGTCACCGGCGAGCGCCGCCCCGGGAGCCTCGTGACCCATCGAGCCACCGGCCCGGAACGGGTCGTCGATGACGCAGAGCCGCGTCCCGTCCTCGAAGACGGCCTCCACTTGAAGGGTGGTCACCACGTCGGCCACGCCGGGCAGGACGTCCTCGGCGCTGAGCACGGAGCGTCCGGCCTCGATGGCCTCGGCGAGGCGCCGGCCGTCGCGGGGGGCCTCGCAGACGGTGTCCGCGATCAGCGCGTGCGCCTCGGGGATGTTCAGTTTCACGCCGCGGGCCCGGCGGGCGCGGGCCAGCTCGGCCGCTGTGAAGATCAGCAGCCGGTCCCGCTCGGTGGGGGTCAGTCGCATCATGCCTCGTCTGGAGTGGGAACAGGGCGTGCGGAACCGGCCCCGGGCAGGTCGGGGGCGCCGCTGCGCGGCCGGATCCACGGGTGGTGCCCAAAAGGGCCGATCAGCCCTCCGCCGGCCGGCCGGGCTGGTCGTGGGTGGAGCAGTGGATCCCACCGCCGCCGGAGGCGATGTTGTCGATCTTCACCGGGACGATGTCGCGACCGGGGAAGTGGTCGCGCAGGATCTGCTGGGCCCGGTCGTCGGCCTTGGCGTCGCCGAAGCGCGGCAGGAACAGCGACTTGTTGGCGACGTAGAAGTTGATGTACGAGGACACGAACGCCTCGCCGCGGCCGGTGATCCGGTCCGGGTCGGGCTGCGGCAGGTCAATCACCCGCAGCGGCTCGCCGTGGGCGTCGGTGGCGCCCTTGAGCACCTCGCGCGCCTGGGCGGCGGAGCGCGACCAGACGTCGGCGGGCGCACCGGGGAACGGCTGGTCCAGCAGGACGACCCCCGGGGCCGCGAACCGCACCAGGCAGTCCACGTGCGCGTCGGTGATGTCCCGGTCGCGCACGCCCGCGAACCAGATCACCTTGGTCACGCCCAGGGCCTTCTTGAGCTCGGCCTCGATCTCGTCCCGGCTCTTGCCCGGATTGCGACGCTCGTTGACCACCGAGCTCTCGGTGACCATCAGCGTCCCCCGACCGTCGGTCTCGAAGGAGCCCCCCTCCGCGACCACGGGCGTGCGGACCCGCTCGATCCCGTACTTGCCCAGGGCCGCCGCGGCCAGCGCGGTGTCGTTGCCGTGCTCCTTCTGCTTGTTGCCCCAGCCGCTGAAGTTGAAGTCCACGCCCTTGAGCGTGCCGCCGTCCTCGACGAACACCGGCACGGTGTCCCGGGCCCACAGGTCGTCGACGGGCAGCGGTACGACCTCGACGTCCTTGCCGCAGGCGTTCTGCGCCGCGTCCACCTGCGCGGGGCGGGCGAACATCACCACCGGCTCGTAGCCGCCGACGGCGCGGGCCAGTCGCGCGATGTCCGCACGGACGTCGGGGAGTTGCTCGGCCCAGATGCCGGTGGAGGCCGGCCAGGCCATGAACGTGCGGGTGTGGCTCTCCCACTCCGCGCCGAACCTGCGACCGAGCGTCGCCCCCGGAGTGCCCGGAGCCCCCGGAGCGCCCGTCGCGCCGGGCTCCGGCGGCCCGGAGGCGTCGGGCGTGGACGCGGCGTCCTCGCCGTCCTCGGACGAGGTGCAGGCGGCGGCCCCGAGGGCCAGCAGACCGGCACCGGCCGCGGCACGCAGCACCGTGCGGCGGGACGGGGAGAAGCGGGAGGGGGTGACGTCTGGCACGGAGCGCTCCGGCGGGAGAGGGGTGAGAGTGGTACGGGGCACGGCCCCGGCTTCGTCCTGGACGGCGGCCCGGCGCTCGCACCGGGCCGCGCGGACGCCTACGGCAGCGGCTGCTGCATCGTGGAGCAGTGGATGCCGCCGCCCCCGGCCATCAGGCGGTCGACGTCGAGCTGGACCACCTCCCGGCCGGGGAAGGCCGCCGCGAGCGTGCGCCGGGCGGCCTCGTCCTTCACCCGGTCGCCGAACTGGGTCGCGATCACGGCGCCGTTGACCACGTGGAAGTTGAGGTAGGAGTCGACGAACTTCGGGTCCTTCGACCGCACGGTGTCGGGTCCGTCCACCCGGATCACCTGGAGCCGGCGGCCCCTGGCGTCGGTGGCGCGGGAGAGGATGTCGAACTGCTGGCGGGCGTCACGGGCCCAGACGTCGTCGCGGTCCTCGGGCGGCAGTTGCACCAGCACGACGCCGGGTCGGACGAACCGGGAGGTGACGTCGATGTGGTCGTCGGTGATGTCCTTGCCCTTGATGCCGGGCACCCAGATCATCTTGTCCGCACCGTAGACGTGGAGCACCTCGCGCTCGATCTCCTCGCGGCTCATGCCCCGGTTGCGGTTCTTGTTGACCAGGCTGCTCTCGGTGGCCATCACGGTGCCGTCGCCGTCCGTCTCGACCGACCCGCCCTCGCCGACGAAGTCCGCCCGGCTGAACCGGAGCCGGGACCAGTCCGCGACGCAGCTCGCGACCTCGGCGTCGTACCGGTGGGTCTGCTTGTTGCCCCAGCCGTTGAAATTGAGACCGACGGCGTCGAGGCCTCCCCGGCCGTCGCGGCGGAACACCGGGGCGATGTCGCGCATCCAGAGGTCGTCGGTGTAGATCGAACCGATCACGTCCACGGCGGGCCCGCAGAAGGACCGGGCCTCCCGGACGCTGTAGTCGTCCGGGGCGCACACGACCACCGGCTCGTAGCCGGCGATCGTCCGGGCGATCAGCGCGATGTCCTGCTGGACACCCGCCAGCTGGCGACCCCAGACGGACTTCCGGGAGGGCCAGGACATCCACGTCCGGGCGTGCGGCACGTCGTCGCGCTCCACCCACCAGCGCGGAAGCGCGCCGCCGGCCGGGCTCGCGGACTGCGCGAAGGCGGGCGCCGCACCCGCGGCCACCCCGGTCGCCGCCAGCGCCGCGGCGCCCAGGACCGACCTGCGTGAGGACTCGGCCCCGAAGAGCCGGCCGAACACGGAACGGTTGTCGAGGTAGGGGTCGCTCATGCGGGTCTCCGAATCAAGTATGGCGCGCCGGCCGTACCGGGCCCGGGGCGGACGAGGCCCCCGGGGGGACGGCGTCCGCGTCACAGGTGGCCCGTCGGTACGGTGCGGTGGCCTCGTGCTGCGCCGCCCGCGATGGGTCCGTCACCCGCGGCCCTGCCGGGCAGGGCGGAGGGAACGGCCCGGTGTCACGGAGGCGTCGTGCGGTGCCGTGCCCTCACTCTCGCACTGACTGAAAATTCAGTCAAGAAGCTGGGGGTGGAGCCGCGGCCGCCGGACGCGGGGAGCAGCGGCCGGGCATCGAGCGCCCCGGAAAACGGCGGCGGGCCCCGGGAACCCCCGGAGCCCGCCGCCCGCTCACCCTGGCGCGCCTACCCGCCCAGGCGCTTCAGCTCACTGTCGATCGCGCCGGCCATCAGCTCGCGCGCGTGGGTCAGCGGCACGCTGCCACTGAGCCACCGGACGCTCAGCCCCTCCAGCAGCGCGGTCAGCCGCTCGGCGGACGCGGCCAGCGCCGCCGCCCCGCTCATCGGCCGGAGCTTGCCCAGCAGGTCGGCGATCTCCTGGACCCAGACCAGCGTGGCCCGGGCCAGGTCCTCCCGGAGATCGGGGTCGAACACGGCGCTGGCCCGCAGCTCCCCCCAGGCCGTGCTGTTCTCCCGCACCTGGGGGGTGTCCTGGAACTCCAGGAGCAGCGTCTGCTCCAGCTCGCCCCGGGCGTCCAGGGGCGGCGCCTGCGCGGACCGCTCGGTCGTGTAGCGCTCGGCGCGGTCGTTGATGAACTCCAGGGTCGCCCGGAGGATCCCGGTGCGGTCCTTGAAGTGGTAGTAGATCAGCGCGGTGGAAACGCCCGCCTCCGCTGCCAGCTCCTCCACGCGCAGCCCGCGGACGCCGCGCCGGGCGATGACCCGCGCGGCTGCTTCCATGATCAGGGTTCGACGGTCAGCCACAAGCGATCACCCTACCCGCAGAGCCCCGCCCCGGGTGTACGCACCCGGTCCTGACTGAAATTACAGTCCGGGGTATGATCCGGTCCGTTCCGGAACATCCGTGCGGGGTGGCGGCGGCGACGAGGCGGAGCCTCGGAGCCGGCAGGCGCCGCCGCGCCCGGATCCGCCGCCCGTCCGGGCCGTCCGCCACGGGTGGGCCGGGCCCGCGCCGCCACCCTCACTCGATCCGCTGGGAGCCAGCATGTCCGCAGAGCCCTTCGGCGCCCCGTCGCCCACGGCGTTCCAGGCGCTGTCCCCGGACGACCCCCGCGAGGTCGGCGGCTACCGCCTCTGCGCGCGGCTGGGCGCGGGCGGCATGGGCCGCG
Source organism: Kitasatospora sp. NPDC058218 (assembly GCF_042882445.1). Lineage (NCBI taxonomy): Bacteria > Bacillati > Actinomycetota > Actinomycetes > Kitasatosporales > Streptomycetaceae > Kitasatospora > Kitasatospora sp. NPDC058218. The sequence goes on from NZ_JBHVWC010000011.1 coordinate 4,712, forward strand.
TCTACCTCGCGTACACCCCAGGGGGGCGGCCGGTCGCGCTCAAGGTCGTCCGGCCCGAGCTCGCCGAGGACCCGGAGTTCCGGCACCGCTTCACCCAGGAGGTGGCCAGCGCCCGGCGCATCCACGGCCTCTACACCGCCCAGGTGGTCGATGCGGGCACCGACGCCGCCGCCCCCTGGCTGGCCACCACCTTCGTCCCCGGCCCCTCCCTCCACCAGGTCGTCCACCAGCACGGTCCGCTGCCCGAGCGAACCGTCCTGCTGCTCCTGGCCGGCATCGCCGAGGCCCTGCAGGTGATCCACGCCGCGGGCGTCGTCCACCGCGACCTCAAGCCCGGCAACGTCCTGATCGCCGCCGACGGCCCCCGCGTCATCGACTTCGGCATCGCCCGGGCCGCCGACGCCAGCCCGCTCACCGGCACCGGCCTGCGCATCGGCTCGCCGGGCTTCATGGCCCCCGAGCAGGTCCTCGGGCAGCCCGCCACCCCGGCCACCGACGTCTTCGCCCTGGGCGCCCTGATCGCCTACGTCGGGTCCGGCACCCCGCCCTTCGGCGACGGCCCCGAGCCGGCCTCGCTCTACCGGGCGGTGCACGAGGAGCCCGACCTCTCCCGGCTGCCGTCCGGACTGCACGAAGCGGTCCGGCTCTGCCTGGCCAAGGACCCCGAACACCGGCCGGGCACCGGTCAGTTGATCGAGCTCGCCCGCCGCCACCCCGCCACCGGCGGTGAGCTCCGCCTCGCCGACGACTGGCTGCCCCGGCAGGTCAGCACCGAGCTGCGCCGCCACACCGAGCTGCCGACCACTCCTCCCCCGCCCGCCACCACCGCCCTCGACCCGGCCGACGCCCCGACCGCCCTGGTCCTCCCCGCCCCGCCGGCCACCCGGCTGCAGCCGGCCCCCACCGGACGCGCCGCCGCGACCACCGCCCGCCGCGGCGCCCGCACCGCGCTGCTGACCACCGCCGCCCTCCTCGTCGGCGCCGCCGCGGCGTTCCTCCTGCTCGATCCCGAGTACTTCGACGACCTGGACGACCAGAACGTCGCCGCCACCGGCAGCGTCCCGCCGTCCTCGCCGACCTCCCCGGCCGCCCCGCCTGCTCCCGTCGCCCCCACCACTGCCCCGCAGCCGACCACGATCCCCGGCTTCACCGCCGTCTACACCGACCTCACCCTCACCTCCCCCGACCACTCCTACGAGTTCGACCTCAAGGCCGGGAAGGTCGCCGCCCAGGACACCTCCACCTGGTACCTGGGCCGCCACGCCGGCGAGTTCTACCTCCCGGAGGACAGCGACGCCTACGTCGCCCCGACCGACCGGCTCACCCTCCCCGACTGCGTCAGGGGCATCGAGACCCAGCCGGCCGCCGCCCTGCCGTTCACCGCGCTGCGCCCCGATCGCAGCTTCTGCGTCCGCGCCCGGGGCGGCCGGGACGTCGCCGTCGTCCGCGCTCTCGCCACCGGCCCGGACGACGGCCCGGTCAAGGTCTCCATCACCTACTACCGGCGCTCCGCCTGAGCACGAGCGGACCGGCGGGCAACCATCGACACTCCGGGAGGTGCCAGTGTCGGAGCCCTTCGGACAGGACATTGCCTCGTCGGTTCCTCACAGAACCCGTGCTGTTGGTACGGTTCTTTTCCGCCGTCTCCGGTACGCAGGGGCAGCGCTGCGCGCGGACGGGGCAGTCGGTGCCGGTGGGTGACGCGTTGGTGGAGCGGGGGAATGGACCATGGCGATCGAGCGTGTGAAGCCGAAGCTGGTCTTTGTGCACGGCATCGGCGGCCGGCGCGACGCGCAGGCGGAACTCACCGACTGGAAGCGTGCGTTGGCCGAGGGCGCGCGGGAGTCCGGGTACGCCTCGGAGATCTCCGCGTTGACCGCGGACTGGTCAGCCGACTGCTCGTTCGCCTACTACGGGGACCTGTTCGCCTCGGACCGACAGCCCCAGGGGTCGGCCGGAGCGGAGGGGTTGGACGGGGATCAGGCGGAGATCGTTCTCGGCCTGCTCGAGGAGTTCCTCAGCGAGCTGGCGGTCCTGCCCGCACACCGCGACAACCGGCGCCTGGCCCGGATCCGTGCTCAGGTGCGGCCGGACGGCGAGGCACAGGGCATCGGCAATGCCGGCCGGCACCTCAGCAGCTTGCTCGCCGCTGTCGCATCCGTCCCCGGGCTGAGCTGGGGTGCCCGGAAGCTGAGCCAGCGCGAACTCCTCGGGATCCTCTCCCAGCCGGGCCGCTACCTGCGACGGGCCGAGTCGGACGAGTCCGGCAGAACGCTGGACCAGCGGATTCGTGAGCGGGTGCTCGACTGTCTCGATCCGGGAAGGCCCACGATCGTGGTGGCCCATTCACTGGGCACCGTCGTGGCGCTGGAGGCGCTCGCCGAATATCGGGGCCCGGTCGAGCTGTTCGTCACGGTCGGCTCGCCGATCGCCATGCGAGGCTTCATTTGGCCTCTGCTGCGCCCCCGTCCCCCTGCCACTCCCGAGTCGGTCGCCGCCTGGCTCGACTTCCGGGACGGTGACGACGTCATCGTGCCGAAGCGCAGGCTGGCCGACGTCGTCGCGCCCAACACCGCGGGTGTGCAGCCGGTTCCCGATCGGCTGGAGTCGGCCTTGTTCTGGTCCCACAACGCGACGACCTACCTGAGGCGCCAAGAGATCGCGAAGCCCGTGATGGAGACGCTGACAGCCTGGACCGCGCGGTCATGAGCGAGGCGTGGCAGCCCCCGGCCCGCCATGTCCTGCTGATAGCCACCCAGTCGGACGCGGCGGGGGAAAAGCTGCCGCAGCTGGAGTCGGCAGCCGACGATCTGTTCAGGGCACTCACCGACCAGGCGATCGGGGGCTGCCTGCCCAGCCCCGCGGCCGAAGCCACCCGCCTTCGGTCGGGATCGGTAGGCCGACGCGAGATCGACGAGGCCGTCCGCGCAGCCGTCCGCGCGGCCGGCCAGGCCGGGGCGACGCTCGTCCTCGCCTTCCTGGGGCACGGCCAGACGCCCTCGAACGGGGCGCGGCTCTGGTACATGGCCGCGGACAGCGAGGCCGACGAGGCCGACAGTTCCGTCGACGTGCCGGCCCTGCTCGAGATCGCGGCAGACTGCAAGGGGGTGGCCGGAGTCATCGCGGTGATCGACACCTGCCACGCCGAAGCCGCGATGCCGGACATCAGCGCGCTGATCGGGGGCTTCAACGCCGGAGGCAAGCGAATCGCCGTGCTGGCAGCGTGCGGCGCCCGACAGGAGGCGTACGGCCTGAGTTTCACCCGGGAGCTCGTCGCCACACTGACCCAGGGCATTCCGGGGGAGGGCGAGTTCCTGCGCACCGGAGTGGTGAAACTGCCAGTAGCAGGGAGGCTGAAACAGCAGAACGTCAAGGCGTTCGAGTTCGACGGGGACTCCGACGCCGACGGACCGCTGTGGCTCGCGCTGAACAGGCAGCGCCCCGCATGGCGGCCGAGCACGGCCATCGGCCGGATCGGCACCGACGACCTCGCCGACGCCCTCCGGAGTTGGCCTGACGCCCCGGCCGCACCGGCCGTCTGGACACGTCAGGGCCTGGTCGAGCTGGCCGCACAGGCCGCCGGCTCCGGCTCGGGGTGGGCTGTTGACGTCGCTGCGGGCGTGGTCGCTGCCATGGACACTGGCCGCCTCATTCTCGAGTCGGCCGGTCCTGCCTTGAACACGCCGCTACTCCGCCGCCTGGCCGCCGACTTCAACCGCCAATGGGCCGACCGCCTTCCCCGGCCGGTCCGACCGCCCGCACCGCTCGCTGGCCGACCACTGCTCCAACACCTCCTCGAACACGCCGCCCTACGAACCTCGATGGCGGATAGTCAGCAGTCCGCACACCTCGCGCTGGCCTGGTATGTGGTCGCAGCGGCGGAGGCGTGCGGATTCGACCCGTCGGATTCCAGGGTGAGGCACTGGGCCGAGCAGACCGGCGCCGAGATCGCGCTGAACGACGCCCGCGCGATGCACGACGAAAACCGTTCGCACGGGCGGGCGCTCCGGCTGGTGGTCAGCCTGCACGCCGCCCGGGTCGACTGGCCTGACTCTCTCTCCGCCTGCCTGCGTAACGGGCCCGACTGCGTCCACCACCAGCACTTCCCCTGCGTGCCGGACCGGCACGGTGTGGAGAAGGCACTGCCCGAGGTGGTCGCCTGGGCCGAGGACCGGCTCCCCGGGGAGGCCCAGTTGACACACGTCGACATAGTCGTTCCCGCGCCCGTCCTGCTCGACTGGCATCCCGAACAGACCATGGTCGGCATGTTCGTCCTGGGCGCCAGTCGCACCGTGACCCTCCGCTGGGCCGGACGGCTCGTAGTGCCGGGCTACATCCGCGGCATGAACGAACACGCCCGTACCCTGCTGGAGAAGATGGACACGGCCTCCCTCGACCAGGGCGCACCGGTCGACTGGGTGGACCTGGCCGGCACCGGTACGCCGCAACTGCTGCGCGCCTTGCAGAGGGGCGCGTACCAGCGGGCGATCGGGATCGGCCACCACCCACCCCACCTTCAGGATCTCGTCACGACGTTGCTGCCGTACACCCCGATCCTGTTCTGGCCGAGCGCGGACGCCGACCTCTCCCGCACCGAGTGGCCCTGCCTGGCCCATCTCTGGGAGACCCTGCCCGACGGCTTCAGCGACGCCTACCGCCGTCGCTGGCACGGCCCCGGCGACCGGGACCCGGCGACCGATGGACACCTCGACGACCTGGCCGACGTCCGCTCGGCGTGGCACGACCGCGATTGGCTCGACTTCTGCAGCCACTACACGCAGCACCCCTCCCCCGCCCCGAGGAGCACCTGATGTCCTGGAACAACTACTACCGAGGCGACGGCGAGCCACGGGACGTCGAACTCGCGCCTCCGCCGCCGTGGCGCGGCTTTACCCGGAACGACGCCCACAAGGCGTTCCTTCCGCCGGAGGGACTCACCGACGCCGTCAACGCCGCCCTCTACCTGCACCGACCGTTGCTGATCACCGGCAACACCGGCACGGGAAAGTCGACTGTCATCGAGCAGGTCGCGGCCGAACTGAAGCTGGGCCCGGCCCTGCGGTGGCACATCACCTCGCGCAGCACCCTGCCGGAGGCCCTGTGCCGGTACGACGCGCTCGGGCACATCCACGCGCTCCGGCTCCAACAGGGGCGCTCGGAGGAACCCGCGGACATCGCGCCCTTTCTCCAACTCGGCCCGCTGGGCACCGCGCTGCTTCCCGGGCACCGGCCTCGGGCACTCCTCATCGATGAGATCGACAAGAGCGACATCGACCTGCCCGCCGACCTCCTCGATGTTCTGGAGAGCGGGCGGTTCGAAATCCATGAACTCGCACGGCACTCGACCCGGGAGGTCGCCGTCCGAAAGTGGGACGCGAAGGCCACCCACATCGTCGTGGACGGCTTGGTGCAGTGCACGACATTCCCGTTCATCGTGATGACCAGCAACGGCGAGCGGGACTTCCCCGCGCCGTTCCTGCGCCGCTGCATCCGCTTCGACATGCCGACTCCCACGGAGGAGACACTGTGCCGGGCCGTCGAGTCCCATCTGGGGCTCCGTCGCGACGAGTTGGGTGAAGCAGCCACGCTCGTCAGCGCCTTCGCCGAGCGGGTCGCCCGCGGGGACAGCCTGGCGGTGGACCAACTCCTGAACGCCGTCCGGCTGGTCACCGACGCGGACGCACCCACCGGGGCCCTGCGAAACCGGCTACTGGACCTGATGCTGCGGGACCTTTCCGGTGGGTGACGGCGCCATCGGCCTGGTCACGGCCCTCAGCCGGATCCTGCCTCCGGACACGGACGCCGCCACGGTGGCGGACGCGCTCTGGCTCGCCGCGAACTCGGGCGCGGACACGAGTGACGGCGGCGAGCCGGTGAGCTTGCCGTTGCCATCCGCCCCGGCAGGTCCGCCGGAGGGGACGCGCCCGAGCACGGCCGTTCCTGCGCCGGACACCCTGCCGAACCCCTCGCCCGAGGCCGTCCCCGGCGTGCCGCTGTACGAGAGCCTGCCTGCGGGACCCTCAGCGCCAGGCCGCCCGGTGCGGGTGGCTGCCGGCCGGGCGCTGCCACACGCCCTTGAACTCGGGCGTGCGCTGCGCCCGTTCAAGCGCCGCCACCCGCGCGGCGTGCGGCGGGCACTGGACCTGGAGGCGACCGTGCGCGAATACGCCCGGGGCGGCGAGCTCGCGCCCGTCCTCGGTCCCGCACCGGAGCCGTGGTTCGAGGTCGTCGTCCTGGTCGACACGCATCCGACCATGGAGGTGTGGCGGGAGACCATCGAGGAGTTCGCCACCCTGCTGGCGAGCATCGGCGTGTTCCGCCGGGTCCTGTCGCTGCGGCTCACCGTCGACGGCGAGCCGCCGATCACGGATGACCGCAGCCGCGCCGTCCCCCGTGGCCGGGTGACCGCGCCGGGCGGGCGGCGGCTGATCCTCGTCCTCTCCGACTGCGCGGCCCCCGGCTGGCGCCGGCCGGAATCCTGGCAGTTGTTGCGTGCCTGGGGCGCCAGCACACCGGTGGTACTGCTCAACCCGCTGCCCAGCAGGCTATGGAGCGCCACGGGCCTCGACCTGCCGACCGTCCGGGTACAGAACCGCAAGCCGTCGGCCCACAACACAGAACTCTCCTACGACGTACCGCTGATGGTGAGCGCCCTCTTCGGCACCGACCCCGGCTGGATGCCGCTGCCGACCCTCGCCCTCACCCCACACTCACTCCACCGTTGGGCCAACGGCGTGATGCGCGGCGCACCGGCGGGCTACGATGCCGCGCTCGTCCCCGCGTCGGGCGTCCTCGACTCCCCCTTCGCCGCTCATGCCGAGCCTGCCCCCGATGCCTCGCGGCGCACGGCGGCCTTCCTGCACACCGCTTCCCCCGCAGCGAGGCAACTGGCGGCCCTGTGCAGCCCGTTCACCCGTCTCAGCCTCCCGCTGCTCCAGCTCGTCCGCCAGACAGCGGTGCCGGAGGCCACCGTCGGTGACATCGCCGAGCTGCTCACGAGCGGCCTTCTTGACATCCAGGTCGTGGAGAACGCCCCGGCCATCCTCACCTTCCACGAGGCCACCCGCACCCGACTGTCCCGCCTGGTCACCCGTCACGACGCCTGGACGGTCCAGACCGCCCTGACCCGCCACATCAACTCGCACCGTCCCCAGGCAGGCCGCGGGCTTGCGGCCGTCGCGGTGGAGGACCCGGCCCTCCTCCCGCCTGACATCCAGCCGTTCGCGGTGGCTTCGGACGAGCTGCTGGCGGTGCTCGACGGAGGCCGACGGGAAGCCCGGGCAGCCACGCCCGAGCCGGCGTGGCTGCCCGAGGAGCCGGCGGAGGCCGAGTTCGCCGAGCCCGAGTTCCCCGACCCGGCCAGAAGCGCGGCACTGCTCATCGGAGTGTCCGGGTATCGGGAGCTGCGAACGCCCCCCGGTGTCGAACAGGCGCTGGAGGACATGCGGTCCATTCTGACCTCGTCGAACAGTTGGAACCTCAGCGCCGACCGCTGCCAGATCCTGCTCGACCCGAGCTCACCCGAGATGCTGCTCAACGCTCTCCGGGCCGCCTGCGACCGAGCCGATGACACCATTCTGGTGTACTTCGCCGGGCACGGTGTCACGAGTGGGGCTCGCGGCACCGACAGTCTCCTGGCGCTGGACGACAACGAGGGGCTTCTGCTCTCCCGGCTGGGCGCGGTTCTCGCCCGAAAGCCGGCCGACCGCGTGGTGCTGCTGATGGACCTGTGCGGCAGCAGCAGAGCCGGGGCGCATCTCGGTTACGGCAGCCCGGACTCGGACTTCTACGCGTTGTCCACCCACGACGTGAACGCCACGGGACCCACGCTTCTGCTCGCCGATCACCTCGTCGGCCTACTGCAGATGGGACTACCGGGTGCACCGGAGCTACTGGACTTCCCTACCGTCGCCGCCGGCGTGCACCGGGACGCGGCCAGCGGGATGCGAGCCGGCTCAGGCACGGCAAGGCGCCCGCTCGCGATGCTCCGCAACCGGAGAGCGCCAAGCTATGTCGAGCCCCACCTCCGCGACGTCTTCGCCAAGGTGTGCCACGCCGTGCGCGGCCAGTTGGTGGCCAGGTATCCCATGCGGTTCTACAACGATATCCACCGCATCCTCCTGGCGCTGCTCACGCTCACCAGCAACCACGTCGTCACGCTGACCGAGAAGCGGCAATCGGCGATGGTGGAGCGCTCGGTCGAAGACCTCCTCACCCGCAATCTGGAACCCGAACTCGTCGTCCGTCGGGCGAAATCCGACGTGCCGTCGCTTTACGTCCAGGAGGCTGGCGGTGGCTTCCGTATTCCCGTGGACGTTCGCACCGTGAGTCGTCGCGGGCTTGGCCCAGTGGACGCGATCATGATCAGCAGCGGGAGCGAGCCTCTCAGGGTCACTGTCGTGCTCGACCGATCCGACGGTATGCGGGACTCCGAGCTGTTCAACATCTCGCCCGATGTCGGCGTGACCACCGTCCACGGCGCCGGCCGGACGTCAGCGGTCGTCGTCCTGCGGATCCCGGTTCACGGCCCTGAGCCGTCGACGGCGCGGACACTCGACGAAGCGCTGCGCGAAGCCGTGGTCAGCGCCTGCGAGGATCTGCACGGCGACGTCGTAGAGCTGGGCCTCGAACCGGACGCGCCCGAGCTGTCGGGTGTGTCCGACGCCACGATCGAGCACCTGGAGCCCGACCTCCTGACGGTGGAGTGGCACCTGGTGGAGACCCTCGAATCCGGGCTCACTCTGGGCGAGGTCCGGGTGGATGCGGATATCGTCCTCAGTTCGTTCGTGACCCCCGTTGAGGCCCCCGAATGGATCGACGAACACCCCGCCGAGCTGTCCGCGAGGATCCGGGTGGAGCTCATCTTCCACGCCCAGGTCGACGGGCCCGACTTCCACGTGTCGCTGGAATACGCAGGCATGGAGGTCTGAGCCCTTCCGGACCGGAAGCCGCACAGCTTTCAGACGATCCCGGCCAGGATCGGGCCGTCCCGGCCAGGTCGAGGACGGGCGGCCGGAGGTGCCGGCGAAGCAGGCGGGTCGGCGGTCCCCTGAACACCCTGTCACCATGACGGACCGCTCCGAGAGGGCCGCCCCCGGGGCAGGACGGGTACCCGGCGTCACCCTCACAGCGCTGTCCGGCCTCGCCGCCGGACCCGGCCCGGCACCTCTGACCTGTCACGCCCCGTAACGGTCTACTGGGAGGGAGCAGGGCAGCGAACGGAGGCCCGACGATGGAGTGTCCGCACCCGTCCGGGACCCGCACGGAGGTCCGCCGGCACTACGCAGCCGCCGGGGCGGAGGTGGCCCGGCTGATACGAGCCGCTCCCGAGGACCAGTGGTCGGCGGCCACCCCCCGGCGTGATGCGCCGCGCCGCGAAGGCCCGGCAGCGCCTCCCTGGCCCCGTCGGCTCACCGGGGACGGACCGGACCAACAGCAGCGCGACGTCGTCGGTGCGGTGCTCCGACTGCCCGGCCTGGCCGATCAGCGCATCGGCCAGCCGGTCCGGCGGTTCGCGGCCGTGCCGGGCCAGCGTGTCGACGAGGCCGGCCATCGCCTGGTCGAGGTCGGTGCCGGACCTGTCGACGCGTGACGGACGCACCTGAAGGCATGAGGAGACCGTGTCGGTCAGCCGGGCCTGCGGAGGCCGGACGGCGGTCGCGGCCGTCGGCCGTCGGCCGTCGGGAATCGGCGGAGCCATGCGCAGCGGACGGCCGGTGGCGGTCAGCGGCCCGTCACGGACAGCGACCGACGACGGTCGGGGGCCTACGCGCGAATGACGGGATCCCGGGCGAGGTCGGCCAGCAGGGCGTCCAGCTTCGTCCGGTCGACCGACGGCATCACGAAGACGTGCGCGTAGCTGCGGCGGGTGGACTCGTCGCCCGGGACCATCAGCACGTCCTGGGCGGACAACGACCACTTCGCGACCAGGTCGGGGCCGGGCTTGCGGAAGCGCACGGTGACGGCGCCCGGGGTGCGGGCCGGCCAGAGCTCGACGCCCGTCTCCTGCTCCATGGCCCGCAGCCGCCCTTCCAGGTAGCCGGCCAGCTCCTGGGCGTCGCGGATCCGGTCCACCTGGTCCTGGTAGGAGTGCCGGGACAGGTGGTCCCAGAGGACCAGCGGGGAGAACCCGTTCCTGGAGCCCGCGAAGGTGGTGTCCGGCGCGCCGATGTACTCCGGCTGGGACGGCGGCGATATCTGGTACTTGACCTTCGTCATGTAGATGCCGCAGGGCCACGGCGCACCGGGCCACTTGTGGCCGCTCATGGCGATCGAGGAGACCATGTCGACGTCGCCGAACTCCGCGGTGGGCAGCGTGAGGCCGAAGTCGAAGGCGGGCAGCTCCACTTCGGGGGTCCAGCCGTACGCCGCCGGGTCCTGGGAGGCCATCCGCAGGAACGGCGCGTAGCCGGCGCCGAGGGCCCCGTCCACGTGGATCCAGAAGCCCCTGCGCAGGTCCACCAGCGGCTCGCCGGTCCGCGGGTCGGTGCCGTGGGCCACCTGGCGTCGGACCAGACCGTACCGCTCGAAGATCGGCAGCAGGCGTTCGCAGACCCCCCGGACGTCGTCGTGGGCGCCCTTGAAGGTGCTGCCGAGGTTGAGGTTGACGAAGACCGGGTGCCCGTTCGCGGCGAAGAACTCGACCAGCACCGCGAGGGCGTCGATGTCGATCTCGCCCGGACCGTCCCAGGAGTGGCCCGAGGGGCCGGGGCCGGAGGGCACCTCGGTGGGCCACGTGCGGCGTCCCGTGGCGGGGTCGACCAGCGGGCACTCGTCGGGGTACAGCTCCAGACCGACCGCGTGGAAGGTCTCGACGCCCAGCACCCGCACGGCCTTGGCGAAGGAGTAGTGGGTGTCCTCGGAGTAGAACGCCACCGGGCGGTGGGCGTTGGGGTTGTCCCGCTCGGGCGCGGCCCGGACGTACCGCAGGGCGTCGAACGGGGCCGCGGGCGGCTGGATCAGCGCCTTGCCGCTCAGGTAGTCCCGGGCGTTCCAGAGCGCGTACATGTTGCCCTCGGTCGAGCCCATGGAGAGCATGTAGCCCCAGTACGACTCGGGGTCGGCGGGGTCGTGCGGCCGCTCGGCGTTCCACAGGGCCGCGTAGTAGTCGAGCACCGCGCGCTCGACGACCTTGGTGTTCGGCTTGTAGCCGCCGCTCTGGAACGGGTCGCCGAGGTTGTTGATGTTGTTCGGCATGAACCGGGCCAGGTCCAGCGCGCAGCCCTGCATGTCCTGGGTGGCCTGGTAGCCGACCAGGTGCTCGCGCTTCCGCGACAGGTACTCGTCCACCGTGTCCAGGGCGCGCAGGCGCCGGTCGTCGTCCAGGCCGCCGGCGGGGAGCTCGAAGTCCCGGGCGTCCAGCTCCGCGCCCGGGTCGACGGCCGTCCCGGCGGCGGGTTCGGCGGTCCCGGCGGCGAAGGCGGCGGGGGTGTCGGCGGTGGCGAAGGCGGCGGTCGGGCTCATGGGAACGGCACTCCGGGGTCGGTGCGGACCGGTCCCGGGCGGGGAGCGGCAGCGGGGCGTTCGCCGCCCGCGGCCAGGATGGAACTTCCCGGAGCCCGGCGGAAGATCTCCCGCACAAGATTCGGTACCGCCTCGCGATCTCTTGCGAATCGACGGAATCAGCTGGAATCCTGCCCGGCATGCCGAACAATCCGCAGGCCCGCAGGACGCCCGTCGACGACGTGGACCGGGCGATCCTGCGCACCCTGGCCGACAACGCCCGGATGCCGAACAACGCGCTCGCCGAGACGGTGGGCATCGCCCCCTCCACCTGCCTGGCCCGGGTGCGCGCACTGCAGGAGCGCGGCATCATCCGCGGGTTCCGGGCGGATGTCGACCCCGCCGCGATCGGCCTGCCGCTGCAGGCGATGATCTCCGTCCGGCTCCGGGCCCACACCCGCGAGCAGAACGAGAGCTTCCGCGGCACCGCCCCCGATCTGCCCGGCGTCCTGGCGGTGTTCCACATGGCGGGCTCCGACGACTACCTGCTCCACGTCGGCGTCGCCGGCCCCGAGGGGCTGCGCGACTTCGTCGTGGACCACCTCACCACCCACCCGGCGGTGGCCCAGACCCGGACCAACCTGATCTTCGAGCAGATAGCCGGGCGCCATTACCCGGGCGACCCGCTCCCCGCGGCCACCTGAGCCGCGCGCGGGCCGCCGCGCTCCCGGGCCCGCGGAGCGGCTCCGGCCGAATCGGAGGAGCATCTAGTGCTGTGGGGCGACTGCGGCGTGCTGCGCCGCCGGTGCGGCGACACACGGCGCGGTCGGCCGCGCACGAGGAGGAAGGCCATGATCGTCGACTGCGCGCACTACCGCGAGGGACGCCGACAGCACGAGGGGCCGATGCCGCTGGAGGAGGCGGCCGCGCGCTGCGCGCAGGGCGGCTTCGTCTGGCTGGGCCTGTTCGAACCGGGCCCCGAGGAGCTGGCCAGGGTGCGCGAGAGCTTCGGCCTGCACGAACTCGCCGTCGAGGACGCCCAGGCCTTCCACCTGCGGCCGAAGGCCGAGCAGTACGAGGACGGCACCGAGCTGATCATCCTGCGCACCGCACGCTACGACGACGAACGCGAGGAGATCGACACCGGCGAGATCAGTGTCTTCCTCGCCGAACACTTCGTGATCACCGTGCGGCAGGGCATCGCCAGTGAGCTGGCCGGAGCCCGCAGCCGGCTCGAACGCCGCCCGGAACTGCTGCGGACCGGCAGCGCCTCGACCCTGTGGGCGATCTTCGACCAGGTGGTCGACAGCTACGCGCCCGTCGTCAACGAACTCGACCGCGACATCGAGCAGATCGAGGCGACCGTGTTCTCCGGCACGGTCGCCCCGACCGAGCGGATCTACTTCCTGCGCCGGGAGGCCACCGACTTCTACCGCGCCGTCCACCCGCTGCTCGCCGTGCTCGCCCGGCGGCTGCGGCCCAGCAGGTCGGCGACCGAGCTGTTGCCGTACTTCCGCGACGTGCACGACCACCTCCTGCTGGTCAACGAGGAGGTCGCCGCCCAGCGCGACCTGCTGGCCACCGTCCTGGAGGCGAACATCGCCGTGATCTCCGTGGAGCAGAACAGGATCAACCTGCGGCAGACCGCCACGATGGAACGGCTCACGATCGTCGCGACCGTGTTCCTCCCGCTGTCCTTCGTGGTCGGCTTCTTCGGGCAGAACTTCGCGTGGCTGGTCCGGCAGGTCGACAGCCTCACGGCGTTCGTCGCCCTCGGCCTCGGCGGCCTGCTGCTGCCGTGCCTGCTGCTGTACGTCTGGCTGCGCCGGCAGCGCGACCACCCGACCCCACCGGTGCCGGCGGTGAACAACGCCGTCCACCACTCGCCGAGATCCCCCGGGAGGTAGGGCCGCCGCGAGCAGGTGGCGCGCGGACTGTTCCCCGGCCCCGCGCCGTGGCGTAGCGTGGCCGCGTGAACGCGGAGTCGTCCTCCCGGCACGACGTCGTGATCGTCGGTGGCGGGCACAACGGTCTGGTGGCGGCGGCGTACCTCGCGCGGGCCGGACAGCGGGTGCTGGTCCTCGAACGGCTGCCGCAGGTGGGCGGGGCGGCGGTGTCGGCCCAGGCGTTCGCGGGGGTGGACGCCCGGCTGTCGCGCTACTCGTACCTGGTGAGCCTGTTGCCGCGCAAGATCGTGCGGGACCTCGGGCTCCGACTGGACCTGCGGCGGCGCCGGATCGCCTCGTACACCCCCACCGTCCGCGACGGGCGGCCCACCGGGCTGCTGGTGGACGCGTCCGACCCGGGCCGGACCCGGGAGTCGTTCCGGGCGCTGACCGGCGCCGAGCGGGAGTGGCAGGCCTGGCAGGACTTCTACGGCGCGACCGGGCGGATCGCCGAGCGGGTGTTCCCGACGCTCACCGGGCCCCTGCCCACCCGGGCCGAGCTGCGCCGCGGGGTCGCGGACGACGCCGCCTGGGAGTCGTTCTTCGAACGGCCCCTGGGCGAGACGATCGAGCGGACCTTCGCCGACGACCTGGTGCGCGGCGTGGTGCTGACGGACGCGCTGATCGGCACCTTCACCCACGCCCACGACCCCTCGCTGCGGCAGAACCGCTGCTTCCTGTACCACGTGATCGGCAACGGGACGGGCGACTGGGACGTCCCGGTCGGCGGGATGGGCGCGGTGACGGGCGCGCTGGCCGACGCGGCGCTGCGGGCCGGTGCGCAGCTCCGGACCGGCTGCGAGGTCACCGCCGTCGCCACCGACGGCACCGGTGACGCCGAGGTGTCCTACCGTCATCGGGGCGGGGAGGGGACCGCGACGGCCCGCAAGGTGCTGGTGAACGCCGCGCCGGCGGTGCTGGCCCGGCTGCTGGGCGAGGATCCCGGACCCGCGCCGGAGGGCGCCCAGCTGAAGGTCAACATGGTGCTGCGCCGGCTGCCACGCCTGCGGGACACCGCCGTGGATCCACGGGAGGCCTTCGCGGGGACCTTCCACATCGCCGAGGGCTACCGGCAGTTGGAGACGGCCTACGCCGAGGCGCGGGCGGGCCGGATGCCCACGGCGCCTCCGTCGGAGATCTACTGCCACACCCTCACCGACCCGTCGATCCTGGGGCCCGGGGCGCTCCGGCAGGGCCTTCAGACCCTGACCCTGTTCGGCCTGCACATGCCCGCACGGCTGTTCACCGACCCGGCCGCCAAGGAGCGCGCGCTGGCGTCGAGCCTGGCGCGGCTCGACGGGGTGCTGGCCGAGCCGATCGCCGACTGCCTGGCGACGGACGCCACCGGGCGCCCCTGCGTGGAGGCCAGGACGCCGCCGGACCTGGAGCGGGAGGTCGGCCTGCCGGGCGGTCACATCTTCCACCGGGACCTCTCGTTCCCCTTCGTCGACGAGGAGCCGGACGGCGCCGCCGCCCGCTGGGGCGTGGCGACGGCGCACCCGAACGTGCTGCTGTGCGGTGCGGGGGCGATCCGCGGCGGCGGCGTCAGCGGGATCCCGGGGCACAACGCGGCGCAGGCCGTGCTGGAGGCCGGGGGCCGGTAGCCGGATGCCCCGGAATGCGCCGGGGTGCGCCGATCAGCGCACCGGCAGGGCCAGTTCGGACGGGTCGGCGGGCGAGGATCCGAAGGTCACGGTGGTGCCCGACGGCGTGCGACCGCCGTACAGGGCGTCCCGGGTGCCGAGCACCAGCGCGAGCCGGTGGCCGGCGGGCAGGTCGTAAGCGGTGTCGAAGAGCGTGACGTCCAGCGGGAACGGCTGCCCCGGCGGCCGTCCGGACCAGCTCTGCGGGGCGTGCGAGACCAGCCGGCCCACGCCGAGCGCGTTCACGTCGTAGAGGTAGGCGACGACCGTGCCCTGCGGAGCGGAGGCGGTCACCGTGGTGTGCACCCGGGCGGCGCCGCGCACCGGCAGGCCCCGCGGGTACGGCGCCGACTGCCGGACCACGACGGCGGAGCGGTCGAGCAGCGGGACGACCGCGGTCGGCGGCAGGTGCAGCGTCTGGTCGGCCAGCCCGGACAGCAGGGCGACGCCGCCGCTCGCGCCGGAGGCGGTGTCGCCCAGCACGGTCGTCCGCCAGTCGTCACCGGCCGGCCCGCCGAGGGTCTCGGCACCCAGCGCCAGGTGGTCGGTGCGGGAGCTGACGGACCGCCAGTCGGGGTGGCTCTCGTGGACACCGGCGGGGCGGACCTCCAGGTCGACCGGCTGCCGCTGGTCGCCGGGGGCTCCCTTGAGGTACTGGTCGAGCCACGAACGGGCGCTGCTCCAGGCGGCGTTCGACAGACCGAGCAGGCCGGTGAACTCCTGGCTCGCATGGTCGCCCGGGCGCAGCTCCAGGCGCTTGGGCACGGTCAGCCGCTGGTAGAAGGCGGTGATCTGGCCGGGGTTGAAGAAGCTGTCGCCCCAGGCGTTGGCCAGCAGGACGGCGGTGCCGTTGGCGTTGATCCGGTCCAGGTAGCGCGCCGGGGAGCGGGTGTCGGCCCAGCGGACGACCTCGGGCAGGTCGCGGTCGGCGAAGAGGTCGTCCAGCACCCGCGCGAACTCGGGGCTGCGGCGGCCGGTCGGGGCCTGGATCCCGGCGAGCACCGCGGCCGCCTGGACGTGCCGGGTCTGCCCGCTGTACAGCGAGTCGGTCAGGTCGGCCCAGCCGCTCAGCGAGGCGACGGCCTTGATCCGCGGGTCGAAGGCCGCGCCGAGCAGGGTGAGGCCGCCGCCCAGCGAGAGCCCCACCATGCCGATCCGCCGCGGGTCGGCCGGGGTCCGCGCGAGCGCCCAGTCGATCACCGTGGAGATGTCGGCCACGTCCTCGGGCCCGGCGACGTCGACCTCGCCGCCGGAGCCCCAGAAGCCCCGCACGGTGTAGGTGACGGCGACGTACCCCGCGGCGGCGAACGCGTGGCCCTGGGCGACGTACTCCAGGTCGTTCTGCCCCCAGCTGGCCGGCTGCACCACCAGCGGGTAGCGCCCCTGCGGGTCGGCGCCCGGGGTGCCGGGGGCCGGGGTGAACACGTCGGCCTTGAGCACGACGCCGTCCTTCGCCGGGACGTCGGCCAGCCGGAACGAACCGCCGGCGAGCGCGGGCACGGCCGGGGCCGGCGCGGCGGCCGCCGCCGGAGCGGGCCGCGCGACGGCGGCCCCGCCGAGCGCGAGCGCCGCCACGAGGACGGCGCTCGCCGTCCGGCGTCCACGGCGGGGGTGGGATCGTTCCATCACGTGCTCCATCTGCGCTCGAACCATGCGGCCGCCGAGAGCCTACGAGCTGACGGAGACTCAGAGGAGATGATGATCAGCCACATTACCGGCCAGTAGGAGACAGGGCCGCAGGGCCGCCGCCTGCGGGCGACCCCACTCCGTCGACCTCCTGCACACCCCCGACACCCCGCACGTAACCCGCACGCATCGGACACCCCCGCCGATCGACCGGGGGGCCGACCCGCCGAGTGTCCGGAATCCGGAGCTCGATGCAAGATCATCCGCTCGGATCTCCTACGCTACTGATCGGTCATCAGTTCGATGGATGGCCGACCAGCAAGTGAACCATCGAAGAACATGGGGGAATCATGCGTCGTCGCATGTCCGCGCTCACCGTCTCGGCCGTCCTCGCAGGTGGCCTGCTCCTCGCCGCCGCGCCCGCTCAGGCCGCGCCCGCCCAGGCCGCCACGGCCCGGGGCTCCATCTCGGTCAACATCGGCGAGCTGCAGGTCCAGGCCGCCAAGCTGCGCCAGCAGGCCCAGCGCCTGCGCAGCCAGGGCCACTACCAGGAGGCCAACGTGACGGACGCCCGCGCGGCCGCCATCGAGGCGCAGATCCGCCGCTACCTCGACTGCGAGCGCAGCGTCAGCTGCTGACCCGCTCCGGACGGACCCCCGCGGCACGGCGCTCCGGCGCCCGCCGCGGGGGTCCGCCGGCTCAGCGAAGAGCGGACGTGTCCTGCCGTCGGGCGGTCGCCACACCACGCGGCAACCGGACGTCCTCGGCGTGGACGTCCGCCACCCGGTACTTCCCCAGGGCGCTGATCAGGAGCCGCAGCTCCAGCGCGATGCTCTCCACGAGGCGCGCCAAACCCGCCTCGCCGTCCTCGTCCACCGCGAGCAGCGCGGCGCGTCCCAGCCCGGCGGCCGAGGCGCCCAGTGCCAGCGACTTCACGATCCGGGCGCCCTCCCACATCCGCCCCGAGGCCAGCAGCGGCCGCCCCTCGGCCCGGGCCTCCAGGAGGCACTCCCCCAGCGGCAGCCCGACCTGGCGCAGGAACGCCGTCGGCGCCCATCCGGTACCGCCCTCGGCACCGTCGACCGTCACCGCGTCCGCGCCGGCCCGCCACGCCGTCTCGGCGGCGAATCCGACGTCCCGGCCCGGGTGCAGCTTCACCCAGACCCGCGCCCGCGGGAAGTTGTTGCGCATCAGCTGGATCTGCCGGGCGAGGATCTCCGCGGTGAAGGTGCCGGGGCTGCCGCTGCGCAGGAACTGCCCGGCCGACTCCCCGAAGACGGGCTCGACCAGGTACTGCGACGACGCCCGGGCCGCCCCCTCGGCGCCCAGCAGCGTCATGCCTCCCAGACCGGGCTTGGCGCCCTGACCCGTCTTCAGCTCGAAGCCCAGCCGCCCGGTCCGCAGCAGCGGCTGGACCCCGGGGTCGCTGTAGACGAGGTTCCAGACCTCGGCGTCCGCGTCGTCGGTGCTCTGTTGCACGACCACACCGCCGACCGCGTCGGAGACGGACGCCTCCTGGTAGGCGAGCAGGCGGTCGAGCAGGCCCGGGGCCGCCGCGCCCCGGTACCCGGCCGTCGCGACGATGTTCTCCCCGATGACCATCGGGATCCCCAGCCGCCCCGCCTGCCGGCTCGCCGCCAGGCCCAGGTCGCCGCTCGCGACGCGGGTCGAGCCGAACGCCGAGACGTACAGCGGCAGCGCGGACCCGAACCCGCCGACCGTGGTGCGCAGGTCGACGTCCGAGTGCAGCGGCTCGCGCCCCAGGTCGATGAGCTTCTCCAGGCGCAGCGGCATGAACACCGGCGGCACCAACCGTGCGGCGTCGACGAGGTCGAGGGTGTCGGTGCCGCTCCCCTCCTCCGGAGCGCACGGGCGACCGAACACGGTCGCCCCGTAGTCCTCACGCGCCGGGAACACCGCCGCCGCGCCCACCCGGGCCCGGTGGCGCACCTCCGCCTCCGGAAACCCCGGCGCGCTGAGCCCGGTCACGGTGCGACCACGCCCGGCAGCTTCGGGAACGCCACCGCCTGCCACACGTGGTCCAGTCCCGCCACGTAGCGCGTCAGTCGCTCGACGCCGATGCCGAAGCCGGCACTGCCCGGAACGCCCGCCCGCAGCACTTCCAGGTACCACTCGTACTTCGCCGGGTTCTCCCCGGTCTCCCGGATGCGCCCGACGATCCGCCGGTAGTCCGCCTCGCGCTCGCTGCCGCTGGAGACCTCGCCGAACCCCTCGGGCAGGATCAGGTCGAAGTTGTTCAGCACGCCGGGGCGCCGCGGGTCCTCCTTGTCGTAGAACCCGCGCGAACCCTTCGGGTAGTCGGTGACGAAGAACGGGCGGTCGGCCTTCTCCGACAGCAACTTCTCCCCCGGCCAGTCGATTTCGGCATCGGGGTTCTGCCGGTGGTCGCGGCCGATCAGCGTGTCTACCGCCTCGGTGTGGGTGATCCGCCCGAACGGGCCGTCGAGCAGCGGCGAGAAGGCGTCGGGGTCGCGGCCCAGCAGTGCCAGTTCCTCGCGCCGGTCCCGGAGCACCCGGGCCACCGCGAAGGTGACCACGCCCTCCGCCGTGCGCATCGCGTCGGCCCGGTCGCCGTCGGCGATCTCCACGTCGAGCTGGTGGAACTCGGCCAGGTGGCGGCCGGTGCCGACGGTCTCCGGCGGCTCCAGGCGGACGTTCGGGGCGACGTAGAAGATCTTGCCGAAGGC
This sequence comes from Kitasatospora sp. NPDC058218, assembly GCF_042882445.1. Classification (NCBI taxonomy): domain Bacteria; kingdom Bacillati; phylum Actinomycetota; class Actinomycetes; order Kitasatosporales; family Streptomycetaceae; genus Kitasatospora; species Kitasatospora sp. NPDC058218. The sequence continues at coordinate 24,077 of NZ_JBHVWC010000011.1, forward strand.
GGTGAGCGCCGCCTGCTTGTAGAGGATGCTGCTCGTCATCAGCTTGTAGCGGTGGCCGTAGTAGTCCACGTCCACCTGCTTGGCCCCGCGCGCGCCGGGGTCGGTGACCGGGCCGATGATCGGCGGCAGCATCTCGACGAAGCCCTGCTCGGCCAGGTACTCGCGGGCCGCGGCGAGCAGGGTGTTCTGCACCCGCAGGGCGGCCCGGGTGACGGGCGAGGCGAGGTGCTCGCGCGGGCTCGGCGGCATCCGGTCCGCTGACTCCGGGGCGTAGGACGCAAGGCCAGACTGCGTCGACAGGTCGGTGCTCGGCTCGATGTCCACGTGGTGGACGCTAGCCCGGCGCCGTCGGGCACTCCGGCGGCCTCGCAGGTTCCTGAGGCTCCGCGGGGGCACCTGGTGGCGGTGGTTCGCAGGTTCCTGTCGGGACGCCCCCTCCGGCGCGGGAGCGGGGGCCCCGGTCCGGGATCGGGGCCGAAAGAAAGTCGGCCGGTCGGTGCGGAACCGCGGCACGCCGGCCGCCGCCGCAGGGGTACCTCGCGGATCTGGTGGATCGTCATCTTTCGCCGTATACAAGGGCGTTGACGGAAGCTATCCTCACGGGCGGGAATCCGCTCGGGGGAGCAGTCATGGAGGAGCTGGGGATGCCCGATCGCGCCGCGCCGGACCCGACGGGATCGTCGGGGTGCTCGGCCCCGGCGGCACGGGGACGGTCCGCCTGGACCCTGGAGGTGGACCGCAGGCCGTCCGCCGCCGAGGCGATCCACGCCGACGGCCCGACCCGCCGCGCCGGCCCCCGGTGCGAGGCGGCGGCACCGCGACGGTCCGAATCCCCGCGCATTCGCCCTGGCGGCCGATAGCTGCGCCGAACCGAAAACCTCGGATACCATTCCCACAAACCTTTAAGAACCGTACACGAACCATAATGGTGGCCCAGTGCTCGTATGGGACTTGCTCATTCTTAACGGCATTGACAGGGGACCGACTCGCCATGTTCAAACCGCACCCGTATGCTCTCGCCCCGGTGTGGTGCTCATCCGAGTTTTGGAGGACTGATGTCCGTTCAGAGCCGGTACTACGGAGTCTGCGCAGTAAGGGGAGCTCATGAGGAAGCCGTCCGCAGGCAGACCAGCGAAGGATTCGGGCGATCCGCACCCCGACCGCGGATCGCGAAGACTCACTGACCTCATCGACTCCCGGCGTGATGCGCTGCTCGACGATTACGAAGGTGCCTTGACGATGCTGGAGAACGCCATCGTCGCCGACCGCGGCGTGCGCCGGGTCCGGGACTCGGCCCCCGAGGAGAGACCGGGCCCGGCGGCCTCCGACAGGCCGTGGGCCGGCCCCCAGCCGCCGGGCGGCGCCGGCATCGAGCGGGCGCTGTCGGAAGCCATGCACCTGATCGACAACGCCCTGGCCGAACACCGCAGCGTCGGTGGCGAGCAGAGCGTGCTGGAGCTGTCCGACAGCGACGAGGCCGCCGCGCTGACCGTCAAACGGCTGGTCTCCGAGGCGCGCCGCGAACTCATCTGCGTGGGCACGCCGGAGCGCATGACCCACGGCCCGTTGCGGCCGGCGGCCGAGGCACTACGGGCACCGTCCGGCGCCACCGCGCCGATGCGGGTCCTGTTCCCGGTCCGCGGCGGCGACGACCGCCACCGGGTCCGCGCACTGCTCCCCGGCGACGGCCGCAACCAGTCCCGCGTCACCGAGGCACGGCTTCAGGAGATGGTGCTCGCCGACCGCCGGACCGGCCTGCTCATCTCCCAGTTCGGGCCGGATCAATGGCAGACGCTGATCATCCGCAGCCAGGCGATTCTCACGGCGCTGCACGCGCTCTTCCTGCACAGCTGGGAATCCGCCGCACCGATGCTGCCGGTGTCGCTGCTGGACGATCCGCGGCAATGCGAGAAGACCAGACTCATTCTCGCCTCACTCAGCGAAGGGCAGACGGACGACGTGGCGGCACGTGAACTCGGCATCTCGGTGCGCACCTATCGGAAATACGTCGCGGACTTCATGCGCGACATCAACGCGACCTCGCGCTTTCAGGCCGGGGTGCGGGCGGCACAGTTAAGGCTCCTGCCGGCCTCGTGACGACCACCGACCGTCCGGCGCCGGGGCCGGGACCTGCCCCGGCGCCGGCACGGTCGCGGACCGGGCGGTCCACCGGAACCGCCGCAGCGCCAGGGCGAACAGGATCCCCCAGACGAGGAACGAGAGGTCCCACACCCACAGGTGCCACCACAGGGCCTTCCACTCGATCGGCGTCGACGGCTCGACCACGTGCGAGGCCGCGAGCGCGTTCGTCACTTCGAGTGCCCCGCCGTAGAGCGTCAGCCCGACCGCGGCGGCCCACCCGAACAGCAGCACCGCGCGGCGCGGCAGCCGCAGGCCCCAGGGACGCACCAGGGCCAGCGCCAGGCCGGCGCCGACCAGCTTCAACACCCCGGTCACCCAGACCGCCACGTAGACGGCGGTGTCGCCGGCCAGGGCGCGCCGCTCGATCGCCCCGCCGACGGTGTCGAGGAGCGCCCGGCCGCCGGCCCCCCAGTAGAAGCTGATCCCGGCGAAGAGCAGTCCCCAGACGCCCGCCGCGTAGGCGGGCCAGGAGGGCGGGGCCGTCCCGGCGGATCCGGCCGGCTGCGTGACGCGGGCCGCTTGGATGTCCATGAGCGCACCTTCGGTGTCGGGGCTGAACGGGCTGAACGTCCTGCGAACGGACTGAACCGGCTGGACGGGCTGAACGGGCTGAACGTCTTGCGAACGGACCATCGGGCGGTCCCGGCCGGGCCTGTTCTGCGTGGCGCCGTCGACACCGTGCGTAGCGCCTCTCACGCTAGTGCTTTTCCGACGGCCCGTAGGACGTCTCGCCGGATCAGCCCGCTGCCGGCCCGGACCGCCAACCAGTACGCCGCGAAGGTCCGCCCGGTCGCGGCGTCGGTGCTGAGCACGCGCGTCTCGGTGATCAGGTCGGTGCCGCCGTCCTCGGCGACGAACCGGAAGTTCATCGCCACCTTCGACCAGCCGGGCTCGGCGAACGCGGCGAACTCGTCGGCCGTCCACTCCCCCGCCCGTGGTGGCTCCGTCGGACGCATCGAGGCGTAGCGCGCGACCTGGACCAGCACCAGCTCCCGCGGCTCGGCGGCGATCAGCAGCCTCGGCGGCATGGAGTCCATGACGCGGGCGTCGCCGAGGCCCGGCGCGATGCCCCGGCGCCACGCCCCCGGGCCGCCGCGCACGCGCATCAGCGCGGTGGTGACCGACAGGTCACGCACCCGCAGGTCCCACAGGGCGTCCCAGGCCTGCTGCGGGCCGGCCGGCAGCCGCCGTCGATGGACCTCGTGCTGGTCCCACCGCGGCATGAGCAGGTCGAGGTGGCTCGGCCGGTCGGCGTGCGTCATCGGTCCTCCCTCCGCCCGCCCGGCAGGGCCGTCGCACCGCCGGCGAGGGCACGGCCGTCGGGCTCCCTGTCGTAACGGTCCCTCATGAAGGACAGCGCGGTCAGCAGTTCCGTACTGCCGAGGCGGCCGGAGCGCGAGCGCCGGGCCGCCCTCCCCAGCGGCAGCAGCCCGGTGTCGGACCAGGCCAGGCGCCCGTCCGGCTCGATCCGGCTGCGGGTCCGACCGGGGTTGTCGGGGTGGAGGCAGTACGGCACGTCGAGGAAGCCGCGCTCCACGCCGGCCCCCAGCGCCCGGCCCACGTCGCCGTGCAGGTTCAGCACCGCCTCGACCAGTGCTCGGGCCTCGTCCAGGACACCGCTGTCCGCCGGCCGGTCCGCCGGGCCTCGCGGCGGCCGCCGCGAGGCCGCCGCGACCGCACCGGCCAGCTCCAGCGCTTCGACGTTCTCCGCGACGGTCGGCACCCGGGAGGCCTCGGCGGAGGTCTTGACGATGAGCCGCGCCGCGCCGCCGCGCACCGCGAGTTCGGCCGAGTCGCACAGCAGCCGCAGCGCGCCCTCCCGGGTGACCGGGTACACGCCCATGTAGGTGTACAGGACGATGTGCCAGTCCAGGTCGCCCAGGTACTCGGCGGCCAGGGCACGCAGGGCGCCGAGCGCCTCGCGGTCCTGGCTCCGGCTCGTCTGCTGCGCGTAGCTCAGCGAGACGGTGCGGATGCCCTGCGCGCGGAAGAAGACGCATTCGAGCACGGTGATCGCGATCAGCAGGCTCGGCGGACACAGCTGGCCGAGCATGCAGCCGCCGAAGCTCTCCAGGTGCGGCTCCGTCCCGCGGGTGTCACGCAGCCGCAGGAACAGCCGGCACGCCCGCGCCCACTCCCGGATCGACTCGCGCACCGGGACCCTGCCGTACGGCAGGCAGTAGGAGATCGGCCCGCCCTCGGTGGCGTCCAGGCCCAGGGCGGTCAGCGCCTCGACGATGTCGCAGGGCTGCGCCGAGCCGTGCCGGACCTGGACGGGGAACTCCGGCCCCGCGAGCCCGTCGAGCACGCCGCGGGTCACCTCGGCCGGGTGGCTCACGATCGGGTAGCCGTTGAGCGGCGTGCCGGCGGCCAGCGCGGTCCGCGCGCTGGTGTAGTCGCGGACCCGGGTGTAGCTGTCCAGCGTGATCGTGCCCACCGAGGTGGCCCGCGCCGCACGTGTCGCGCGCAGGCCGCCCCGCATGTCCACCGGGTCGCTGAAGCCCATCCGCGGCTGCACCACCAGGTCGCCGCGGCGGTGGGCCGCCGCGACGAACGCCGCGAACGTCCCCGGCGCCTGCGTCGCGACTCGGGGGCCCGCCGCCGGTGCGCTCACCCGGTCACCGCCGGGCGCCCGCCGGCGAGCACGGCCAGGTACCGCGTGAACGAGACGATGCCCGCGCCGTCCTGGAACACCGCGCCGAAGCCGGCCGCCAGCAGCGCCCGCACCCGGACGGCGCCGACCTCGCCCGCCACGCCGAGCTTGCCGCCGATGACGGCGGGGATCCCGGACAGCTCCTCGACCCGGCGCAGCGCCGTGATCATCCGGGCGCCGTCGATGTGCCCGTGCCCGTTGACCGAGCTGACCACCAGCAGGTCCGGCCGGTGCCGCAGACAGGCCTCGACGACCTCGTGGTCCGGCGTGGTGGCGCCGAGACCCACCACCTCCCAGCCCAGCTCCTCCAGCAGCAGCCGGAGGTACACCAGGTTCCAGGTGTGCGCGTCGGAGGAGACCCCGGTCAGCACCACGGTGCCGCGGCCGGCCGCGGGCGATGCGAGGCCGGGGGCGGCCGGGCTGTCGCGCGCCGGCGCGTCCGGGCCCGGGGCCGGCTGCCGGACCGGCAGACGAAGCATCACGACGCCCCCGTCACCGGGGCCGGGAGCCGGTCCAGCCAGCCGTACCGGTCCGGGACCCGGCCGCGTTGGACGTCGGCGAGCCGGGCGTGCAACCGGGCGGCCACCGGGCCGGCCCGGCCGCCGCCGATCGTCCACGCCCCGCCCGCGGACTCCGCGCGCGCGACCGGGGTGACGACCGCGGCGGTGCCGCACGCGAACGTCTCGGTCATGGCGCCGCTCTCGGCGTCGGCCCGCCACTGCTCGACCGAGATGCGCCGCTCCTCGACCGCCAGGCCGGTGTCGCGGGCGAGCGTCAGCAGCGAGTCGCGGGTCACCCCCGGCAGCAGGGTGCCGGTCAGCGGCGGCGTCACCAGGACCGCCTCCGGGCCGGAGCCGTAGACGAAGAACAGGTTCATGCCGCCCATCTCCTCGACCCAGCGGTGCTCGGCGGCGTCCAGCCACACCACCTGCTGGCAGTCGTGCTCGGCGGCCTCGGCCTGCGCGAGGTAGCCGGGGGCGTAGTTGCCCGCGCACTTGGCCTCACCGGTGCCGCCGGGCGCGGCCCGGGTGTACCGCTCGCAGACCCAGACCGACACCGAGGGCGCGTCCGGGCCGAAGAACGCCTCGGTGACGAGCGCCACCACCAGGAACTCGTAGCTGCGCGAGGGCCGCAGCGCGAGCGAGACGTCGGTGGCGAACATCAGCGGGCGCAGGTAGAGGCTCTGCGTCGGGTGCGACGGCACCCAGTGCTCGTCCACGGCCAGCAGCTCCCGCACCGCCCGCACGAAGAGGTCCTCGGGCAGCTCCGGCATCAGGAAGCGGCGCGCGGAGCCGGCCATCCGGCGGGCGTGGTCGGCCGGGCGGAAGGCCGCGACCGTGCCGTCGGCCTGCCGGAACGCCTTCAGGCCTTCGAAGATCACCTGGCCGTAGTGCAGGCCGACCGTGGCCGGGTCCAGGACGAGCGGGCCCCACGGCCGCACCTGCGCGTCGTGCCAGCCGAACTCCTCGGACCAGCGCAGGGAGACCATGTGCTCGGTGAAGACCTGCCCGAACGCCGGCTCGGCGCAGCGCTCGGCGATCTCGGTGGCGGTGGCCCTGGCCGTCTCGGGCAGCGGGGTGCGGTTCCACCGCGGCGGGCCGGGTGTCGTCAGCGCGGGGCCGGCGGCGGCCCGGGTGTCCGGTGCAGCGGATACCAGAGGTGTCGGGTTCATCGCGGTCAGACCATCGGGCTGAAGAAGAAGGTGTCGCGCCGGGCGAACCGGCCGTCCTCGCCCACCGCGAAGAAGTCGGCGAACCGCAGGGTCACCCGGCTGCCGTCCTTCAGCGTGCCGGAGAACTCGCCCTGCACCGCCACCTGGTCGTCGGAGACGACGACGGTGTGCAGCGAGTGCGTGCCCTCGGCGATGACGCGGTCCGCGCCGTAGAAGCACTCCAGCTCGGTGCGGCCGATCAGCGGGGGGTAGCCGGGGCGGTGGTAGACGGCGTCCGGGGCGAACAGGTCGAGCAGGCCCTCGATGTCGCTGGCGTCGACCAGCTCGTAGTAGTGCCGCACCGTGGTGCCGGGGGCGCCGGTGATGGGGGACATGTAGGTCGTTCTCCGTTCTGGGACGAGCGGGATCAGGCCCGCGGTGTCTCGGTCATGGCGCGGACCAGGCTCGCCGGCCGCATGTCGGTCCAGTTCTCCTCGACGTAGGCCAGGGCGCCCTCGCGGGGTCCGGGCCCGTGGGCGACCGTCCAGCCGGCCGGGACGGCGGCGAAGCCGGGCCACAGCGAGTGCTGTCCCTCGTCGTTGACGAGCACGAGGTAGCTGCCGTCGGGGTTCTCGAACGGGTTGGTCATGTCTCTTCTCCTCTACGGGTTCTCGCGCAGCCGCTGCGCGAGGATGCGGCCGATCTCGGCGATCGGTCCGGTCCTGGTCAGGTCGTCGTGCCGGGCGGCGACGGGGTGGCGGGCGATCCCGCCGGTGACGTGCGGGTGCCAGGCCGGGGCGTCGGGGGCGCCGTCGGCCTTGCCCTCGGTGGCGACGAACAGCAGCGCGTCACCGCGGAACCCGCCGGGGACGTGGGCCGCGGCGATGCGCGCGTTGTTCTCGAAGACCCGGTGCAGGGCCCGGACCCGCTCGGCGTCCAGGCCCGCGAGGACGCCGCCCTGGCGGGCCAGCAGGTCGGCGACGCGTTCCGGGTCCTCGGCGGCGTCCGCGACCACCACCGGGTCGTAGCCGGCCAGGTCGAGCATCCCGGCCAGGAAGTCGCGCTCCGCCATCACGTCCCTCCCGGGCGCGCGACCGGCACCGGGCGCGGGGAAGGAGTCGAGCAGGGTCAGCGAGCCGACCTCGTCGCCGGCGTCCTGGAGCCGGACGGCGACCTCGTGCGCGACCAGGCCGCCGAACGACCAGCCGAGCAGGTGGTAGGGCCCCGCCGGCCGCACCGAGCGGATCTGCGCCAGGCACTGCGTCGCGACGTCCGCGACGCTGCCGGGCAGGTCGGTCCCGCCCGTCAGGCCGTCGGCCTGCAGCGCGTACACCGGTCGCCCGTCGGGCAGGTGGCGCAGCAGACCGGCGTACGACCAGCCGAACCCGCCGGCCGGATGGACGCAGAACAGCGGCGGCAGGTCCCTCCCGGTGTCGCTGCCGGTGCGCAGCGGGAGCAGCGGCTCGAACGCGTCGCGCTCGCCGCGCTCGCCGAGACGCCCGGCGAGCCCGGCGACGGTCGGGGCCTCGAACAGCGTGCGGATCGCGAGCTCGGTGCCCAGGGTGTCGCGCACCCGGCTGATCAGCCGGGTCGCCAGCAGCGAGTGCCCGCCGAGTTCGAAGAACCCGTCGTCGATGCCGACCGACGGCAGCTCCAGCAACTCGGCGAACAGTCCGCACAGGACCTGCTCGACCGGGGTGCGGGCGGCCCTGCCGGCCGGGGCCGCGGTGCGCGCGGGCGCCGGCAGCGCGGCGCGGTCCAGCTTCCCGTTCGGCGTCAGCGGCAACGCCGCCATGACCACGAACGCCGACGGGACCATGTAGTCCGGCAGCACCGCCGCGACGTGCGCCCCCAGCTCGGCCGCCGCCGGCGCGGCGACGCCCGGCGCCGCGACGACGTAGGCGGCCAGGCGCCTGTCCCCCGGCACGTCCTCACGTGCCAGCACCACGACCTGGATCAGCGCCGGGTGCCGGGCCAGCACCGCCTCGACCTCGCCGGGTTCGACCCGGAAGCCCCGGATCTTCACCTGCTGGTCACCGCGGCCGATGAACTCCAGGAAGCCGTCCGCGCTCCAGCGGGCGAGGTCCCCGGTGCGGTACATCCTGGACCCGGGCGCGCCGTAGGGATCCGGGACGAAGCGCTCGGCGGTCAGGGCGGCGCGGGCGACGTACCCGTACGCCAGACCGTCGCCGGCGACGTGGATCTCGCCCGGGATGCCCGGCGGCACCGGCCGCAGCGCGCCGTCCAGCACGTAGACGCGCTTGTTGGCGATCGGGCGGCCGATCGGGACGGAGGCGCGGGCCGCGTCCGTCCCGGTGATGTGCCGGGTCGTGGTGTAGCCCATGCTCTCGACGGGCCCGTAGCCGTTCAGCAGGGCCAGCTCCGGATGCTCGGCCATCGCCTTGGCGATGTGCGGGACGGACAGCGCCTCGCCGCCGACCATGGCCTGCCGGACCGACTTCAGGGCCCGCGATCCCTCGTCGACCATGACGTTGAACAGGCCCGGCGACAGTTGGAGGGTGACGACGCCGTGCGCCGCGGACAGCTCCTCGATGCGGGACAGCTCGGGCGTCTGCCCGGGCTGCACGACGCACGATCCGCCGAACAGCAGCGCCGAGAAGACTTCGAGCGCGAAGGCGTCCCAGGGCACCGGCGAGCACTGCAGGCTGACCATCTCCGGGCCGAAGTCGGTGTAGTCCGGGCCGACGTACGTGCCGACCAGCGCGCGGTGCGGGGTGACGACCCCCTTCGGGCGGCCGGTGGATCCGGAGGTGAACATGACGCACGCCAGGTCGTCGGCGCCGACCGGCAGCCCCGGCGCGGACGCGGGGCGGCCCGCGATCGCCTCGGCGTCGGTGTCCAGCGCGACGACCGCCACGCCCGGCGCCGCGAGGGCGGCCGCCGGCCCGCTCGTGCTGACGAGGACCGGGGCGGCCGACTGTCGCAGGACGTCCCTGATCCGCTCCGCCGGGTGCGTCGGGTCGAGCAGGGTGTAGGCGCAGCCGGCCTTGAGCACCGCGAGGAGTCCGACGATCAGCTCGGTGCCGCGGTCGACGTACACGCCGACGATGTCGCCGCGCCGGACCTTGCCCGTCCCCAGCAGGTGGTGCGCCAGGCGGTTGGCGGCGTCGTCGAGTTCCGCGTACGTCAGCGTGACGTCGCCGAAGAGCACGGCCGGGGCGTCCGGGGTGCGCAGGCGCTGCGTCTCGAAGAGCCGGTGGACGGTCGCCGCGGCCGGCCGCACCGCCGGTGCCGCGCTCCAGGCCCCGAGGACCGTGTCGCGCTCGCCGGGGACGAACAGGTCCAGCGCCCCGATCGGCAGGTGGGGATCGGCGCACACCGCCTCCAGGACCCGCACGAGCCGGGCCGCGAGCAGCCGGACCGTCGCCGCGTCGTACAGATCGGCGTCGTACTCGATCTGCCCGTCCAGGCCGGACCTGTCCCGGCCCTCCCGGACGCTGACCGAGAGGTCGAACTTCGCCGACGCGTTGCGGACCGGTTCGCCGCTCGTCTCCAGACCGGCCGGTGACGGCTGCGCGCGCCGGTCGCTCTGGAAGGTGAGCGCGACCTGGAACAGCGGGTGCCGGGACAGCGACCGCGCCGGGTTCAGGAGCTCGACCAGGCGCTCGAAGGGCAGGTCCTGGTGCGCGTAGGCGGCCAGGTCGGTGTCGCGGACGCGGCCGAGCAGGGTCCGGAAGTCGGGATCGCCCGAGAGGTCCGTGCGCAGCACCAGCGTGTTGACGAAGAAGCCGACCAGATCGTCCAGGGCGCTGTCGACGCGTCCGGCGATCGGGCTGCCGATCGGGATGTCCGTCCCCGCGCCCGCCCGGGCGAGCAGCACCGCGAGCGCCGCCTGCACGACCATGAAGACGCTGACGCGGTTCCCGGCCGCCAACGCGGCGATCTCCCGGTGCAGTTCGGCCGGGATCGCGAGCGGGACGGCGCCGCCCCGGTGCGCGGAGGAGGCGCCTCGGCGCAGGTCCGGCGGCAGCGTCGCGAGCTCCGGCAGTCCGGCCAGCGCTTCGCGCCAGTAGGCGATCTGGCGCGCGACCGGGCTCTGCGGATCGGCCTCGTCGCCGAGGACCTCCCGCTGCCAGAGCGCGTAGTCGGCGTACTGGATCGCGGCCGGGTCGACCACCGGGACGCGACCGGCGAGCCGCTGCGCGTAGGCCGTCTCCAGCCCCGCGGCCAGCGGCGCCGCCGACCAGCCGTCGGCGGCGATGTGGTGCAGCACGACGAGCAGCACGTGCTCCTCGGCGCCGAGCCGGAACAGGTGCGCGCGGATCGGCACGTCGGTGGTCAGGTCGAAGCCCCTGGCGCCCTCGCGCGCCAGCGCCTCTTCGAGCCCGGCCGGGTCCACCTCGACCGGCGGCAGCGGCAGGTCGACCGTGGCGGCGTCCAGGACGAGCTGGTACGCCTCGCCGTCGGCCTCCGGGAAGACGGTGCGCAGGCTCTCGTGCCGCCGGACGAGGTCGTGGACCGCCTGCCCCAGTGCCGTCACGTCGAGGGGCCCGCGCATCCGGGTGGCCATCGGGAGGTTGTAGGCCGAGGCCGTGTCGCCGAACCGGTTGAGGAACCACAGGCGGCGCTGCGCGAACGACAGCGGTACGCGGGCGGGGCGCGGCATCGGGCGCAGGGCCGCACGCGCCGCGCCGGCCGTTGCCAGCGCCCGGGCGAGCCCCGCGACGGTCGGTGTCTCGAACAGGGCGCGCAGCGGCAGTTCGGTGCCGAAGACGTCGCGGACCCGGTTGACGACGGTCGTGGCCAGCAGCGAGTGTCCGCCGAGGGCGAAGAAGTCGTCCTCCGGTCCGACGGCCGCCAGCCCGAGCACGTCGGCGAACAGGCCGCAGAGGATCTCCTCCTGCGGGGTGCGGGGGGCGCGGCCCGACGCGTCGGCGCCGAAGTCCGGAGCGGGCAGGGCGCCGCGGTCGAGCTTGCCGTTGGCGGTCAGCGGCAGGGTGTCCAGGAGGACGACCGCCGCGGGGACCATGTGGGCGGGGAGCCGGTCCGCGAGGTGGCGGCGCAGCTCGGCGGCGTCGACGTCCGGCGCGACCGCGTAGGCGACGAGCCTCCCCCAGCCTCCGGCCGGGGGGACCTCCACGGCCCCGGGGCGGTCCTCGCGCACGACGACGCGGGCCGACCCGACGCCGGGGTGGTCGGTGAGCGCTGCCTCGATCTCGCCGGGCTCGATGCGGAAGCCGCGCAGCTTGACCTGGTCGTCGACCCGGCCCTGGTAGACGAGGCGTCCGTCGCGGGTCCACCTGGCCAGGTCGCCGCTGCGGTAGAGCCGCGAACCGGCCGGTCCGAAGGGGTCCGCGACGAAGCGTTCCGCGGTCAGCGCGGCGCGGCCGAGGTAGCCGCGGGCCAGTCCGTCGCCGGCCAGGTACAGCTCGCCGGTGACGCCCGGCGGCACCGGGTTCAGCGCGTCGTCGAGCACGTACAGCCGCGCGTTGGCCTGGGGGCGGCCGATCGGCACCGGTCCCGGTGCCAGGACCGCGCCGGGCTCGATGCGGTGCTCGGCGCAGTTGACGGTCGCCTCGGTCGGGCCGTAGGTGTTCAGGACCGTCACGCCGGGGTGGCGTTTGCGCCACGGCGCCAGGGCCTCCGCGGTCAGCGCCTCGCCGCCGACCAGCAGTTCGCCGCTCGGCGAGAAGTCGTCCGGCAGCGCGTCGAGCATCGGCAGGTGGCTCGGCGTGCACTTGAGGAAGGTGGTGGGCGTGCGGTGCTCGGCTGGCACGGCGGCGTACTCCTCCTCCGCGAGCCCGCTGACCAGGACGCGGCCGCCGGTGGCCAGGGTGGTGTGGAGCGCGGTCACGGTGAGGTCGAAGGAGACCGGCGTGTGCAGCAGGGTCGTGCCGCGCGAGCTGCGGTACTCGGCCGTCGTCCAGTGCAGGTAGTCGACGACGCTGCGGTGTTCGACGACGACGCCCTTCGGCCTGCCGGTGGATCCGGAGGTGTAGATGACGTAGGCGGGGTTGCCCGGCCGCAGCGGGCGGACCCGGTCGGTGTCCGTCGGGTCGGCGCAGGCCCCGTCGGCGACGGCGCCGACCTCGGTGAGCACGACGGCGGGCCGCGCGTCTTCGAGCATGAAGTCGATGCGCTGCTTCGGCAGCGCCGGGTCGATCGGCAGGTAGGCCGCGCCGGTCTTCAGCACCGCGAGCAGCGCGGTCACCAGCTGCGCCGACCTCGGCATCACCAGCGCGACGACGTCCTCCGGTCCGATGCCGCGCGCGATCAGCGTCCTGGCCAGGTGGTTGGCACGGCGGTGGAGCTCGCCGTGGGTGAGGACGACGTCCGGCGCGACGACCGCGATCGCGTCCGGGGTGCGCGAGGCCTGCGCCTCCAGCATCCCGGGGACGGTCCCGTCCGGCGGGACCTCGTGCGAGGCGGCGTTCCAGCCGCGGAGGATCCGGTCGGTCTCGGCCGGCGAGAGGATCCCGATCCGGCTGATCGGCCGCTCGGGCTCGGCCAGCGCGCCGTCGAGGAACCGGACGAAGCGCGTGAGCAGGCCTTCGACGGTCTCGCGGTCGAACAGGTCGCGGCGGAACCGGATCGTGCCGTCGATGCCGTCCGGCCCGCCGGCCGCGGTGTGCCGCTCGGACAGGTCGAAGGCGAGGTCGAACTTGCACGTGCCGGCTTCGACCGGCTCGATCGAGGCCGTGACTCCGGGCAGTTCCAGCTCGGCCGGCGCGGCGTTCTGGAACGCCAGCTCGACCTGGAACAGCGGGTGGCGGGCCGTGGACCGCGCCGGGTTGAGCGCCTCCACCACGCGTTCGAACGGCACGTCCTGGTGGGCGTACGCGGCGAGGTCGGTCCGCCGGACGCGTTCGACGAGCGCGCGCAGGCCCGGGTCCCCCGAGGTGTCGGTCCGCAGGACCAGGGTGTTGACGAAGAACCCGACGAGGTCGTCGAGGGCCTCGTCGGTGCGCCCGGCGATCGGACTGCCGAGCGGGATGTCGGTGCCGGCGCCGAGGCGGGTGAGCGTCGCGGCCAGCGCCGCCTGCACGACCATGAAGACGCTCGCTCCGCAGGAGCGTGCGAAGTCGGTGACGCGGCGGTGCAGACCGGCGGGCACCGCGACCGGGACCGCCCCGCCGGTGTGGTCGGCGACGGGCGGCCGCGGCCGGTCGAAGGGCAGCTCCAGTTGCTCGGGCGCACCGGCCAGGGCTTCGCGCCAGTGGGCCAGCTGGCGGGCGATCAGGCTCTGCGGATCGGCCTCGTCGCCGAGCAGTTCACGCTGCCACAGGGCGTAGTCGGCGTACTGGACCGGCAGCGGCCGCCGGTCGGGGGCGGCGCCGTCCAGCCGGCTGCGGTAGGCGGTGGCCAGGTCGCGGGCCAGCGGGGCCATCGACCAGCCGTCGGTGGCGATGTGGTGCATCACCAGGAGCAGGACGTGGTCCTCGGGGCCCTCCCGCAGCAGGTACGGCCGGATCGGCAGGTCCTGCGCCAGGTCGATGTGCGCGGACACGGCTTCGGCGACATCGGTGATCTCGGGGACGGCGATCGGGCCGGGCGGCAGCACGAGCTGGGCCGGGACACCGTCGACCTCCCGGAAGACCGTGCGCAGGCTCTCGTGGCGTTCGACGACGTCCGCCAGGGCCGCGACGAGCGCGGGAACGTCGAGGCCGCCGCGGAGCCGGAGGGCGACCGGGACGTTGTAGGCGGTGGTGGCCTCCAGGCGGTCGATGAACCACAGGCGGCGCTGCGCGTAGGACAGCGGGAGCGGGTCGGGGCGTACGGCCGGGCGCAGCGCCGGGCGCGCCGCGCCGGCCGAGCCGATGCGGGCCGCGAGCCCGGCGACGGTCGGTGCTTCGAACAGCGCCCTGATCGGCAGCTCGGCGCCGCACACCGACCGGATCCTGCTGATCAGCCGGGTCGCCAGCAGCGAATGGCCGCCGAGGGCGAAGAAGTCGTCGTCGACGCCGACCCGCGGGGCGCCGAGCACCTCGGCGAACAGGTCGCACAGGGCGGCCTCGTCGGCCGTGCGCGGTGCCCGGAAGGCCGTGTCGGCGGTGTAGTCGGGCGCGGGCAGCGCGCGGCGGTCCAGCTTGCCGTGCGCGGTCAGCGGCAGCGCGTCCAGGAGCACGAAGGCCGACGGGACCATGTGGTCCGCGACGGCGCCGGCGAGGTAGGCGCGCAGCCGCGCGGCGTCGACGCCGTCGGCGACCAGGTACGCGACCAGCCGCTTGTCCCCCGGCCGGTCCTCGCGCACGACGACGGCCGACCGGGCCACCTGCGGATGCCGGTCCAGCGCGGCCTCGATCTCCCCGGGTTCGATGCGGAACCCGCGGACCTTGACCTGGTCGTCGGCGCGGCCGACGAACACGAGTGCGCCGTCCGGGAGGCGGCGCGCGATGTCGCCGGTCCGGTACATCCTGGCCCCCGCCGGGCCGAACGGGTCGGCGACGAAGCGCTCCGAGGTCATCCCCGGGCGCGCGAAGTACCCGCGGGCCAGGCCGCTGCCGGCGATGTGGACGTCACCCGGGACGCCCTCCGGAACGGGACGCAGCGCGCCGTCGAGCAGGTGGACGCGCATGCCGTCCAGCGGCCTGCCGATCGGCACGGTGTCCGGCACGTCGTCCCCGGACCGCATCGGGTGGTGCGTCGCGAAGACCGTCGTCTCGGTCGGGCCGTAGCCGTCGGTGACGATGGTGTCCGGGCAGGCCTCCAGCACGCGGCGCACCGCCTCGGCGGGCACCACGTCACCACCGGTCCGGACCTCGCGCAGCCCCGCGAAGCACTGCGGCTGCTCCTCCGCGAGCAGTCGGAACAGCCCCGAGGTGATCCACAGTCCGGTGATCCGGTGGTCGGCCAGCCGGCGGGCGAGGAGGGCGACGTCGGGCTCGCCGGGGGGCGCGACGACGATCTCGCCGGCGTTGAGCAGGGGCGGCCACCACTCCAGCACCGAGGCGTCCCAGGCATGCGGCGAGTGGAACAGCACGCGCTCCTGGCTGCCGCTCCGCCAGCAGCGGTCGTCTGCGAACTCCGCGATGTTGCGGTGCGTGAGCCCGACTCCCTTGGGCACCCCGGTCGAGCCCGAGGTGTACATCACGCACGCCTGCTGCTCGGGGTGCACGGCGGGCAGCTCGACGCCGGCCGCGTCCTGCGGGTCGTCCAGGTCGTCCAGGTCGACGACGAGGGTCCGCCGGCCGAGGCTCGCGGCGAGGTCGAGCCGTCCGGCATCGGTGAGCACGAGCACCGACTCCGTCTCGTCGGCCATCAGCCGGAGCCGGTCCTGCGGGTGGCGGGCCTCCAGCGGCAGGTAGGTGCCGCCGGCCTTGAGTACGGCCAGGACGGAGACGATCAGCTCGACCGAGCGTTCGAGGAGCACCGCGACCCGGCTCTCGGGTGCCACCCCCAGCGTGACGAGGCGACGGGCCAGCCGGTCGGCGGCCCGGTCGAGTTCGCGGAAGGTGAGCGTCCGTCCGCCCTCGATGCCCACTGCGGGGCGGTCGGCCGCGGCCGGGTCGGCGGCGACCCGCGCGAAGCGCCCGGTGACGGTCGACGGGCCCGGCGACGGGCGGTGCGGCGTCCACGGCCCGAGCAGTCGCCGCCGCTCCTGGTCGGTCAGCAGGTCGACGGCCCCGACGGCCGGGTCGCCACCGTCGACGAACAGGTCGAGCAGTGCGTCCAGGCGGGCGAGGAACGCACGGGCCGCTGCCGCGTCGACCGCTGCCGCGTCGTGGTCGAGGTGGATCCGCAGCGAGGCACCCGGCATGACCGTGAGGGTGAGCGGATAGTGCGTGGCGTCGATCGCGGAGACGGCGGTGGTGCGCAGCCGCGCCGTCCGCGGGAGGTGCTCCGGGTCCAGCGGGTAGGTCTCGACGACGGTGAGCGTGTCGAACAGCTCGCCGTGCCCGGTGCCGCGCCGGATCTCGGTCAGGCCGAGGTGGTGGTGCGCCATCAGGTCGGCCTGCTCGCGCTGGAGGCGGGTCAGCAAGGCGCCCAGGCGCTCCGCGTGGTCGAGCCGCACCCGCACCGGCAGGGTGTTGATGAACAGGCCGATCATGCCCTCGATGCCGCCGACCTCCGGCGGGCGCCCGGACACCGTGGCGCCGAAGACCACGTCGTCGCGGCCGGTGGCCAGCGACAGCAGCAGCGACCACAGGCCCTGGACGAGCGTGTTGAGCGTGATGCCGCCGGCCCGGGCGCGTTCGAGGACGGCGGCCGTCCGCTCGGGGGTCAGCGTCAGGACGAGACGCTCGGGCACCGCCGCCGTGCGGGTCGCGCCGGACGCGGCGACCAGGGTGGGCTCCTCGAAGCCGTCGAGTGCGGCGCGCCACGCGTCGTGCGCGGCCGCCGGGTCCTGCCGGGCGAGCCAGGACAGGTAGTCGGCGTAGGCGGTGACCGGCGGCAGCGCGCGGTCGTCGCCGTCGCTCTCGTAGAGGGCGAACAGCTCCTGCGCGAGGATCGGCATCGACCAGCCGTCGAGCAGGATGTGATGGTTGGTCAGGACCATCCTGGTGCCGCACACCAGCGCGCGGACCAGCGGCGGGGCCGCCAGGTCGAAGCGGGCGGCCCGGTCCTGCGCGAGCAGGCGGTCGTAGTCGTCGGGGTCGGCCTCCCGCACCGGGAAGCCCACCCGCCCCGGTGGCAGCACGCACTGCACCGACTCGCCGCTCGGCGTCCGCCGGAAGGCGGTGCGCAGGTTGGCGTGGCGCCGCAGCAGGGCGTCGCCGGCGACGCGCAGCCGGTCGGCGTCGACCGGGTCGGCGAAGTCGAAGACGATCTGGACGGTGTAGACGTCCCGCGCGTCCTCGTCGAACAGCGCGTGGAACAGCAGGCCGTCCTGGAGCGGCGCCAGCGGCAGGATGTCCTCCAGCCCCGGCTCAAGGGCTTCGAGGTCCTCGATGTCCTGCTGGGTGACCTTCACCAGCGGCACGTCCGACGGCGTCCGGCCGCCCTCCGGCACGGCGTGGGCCAGCTCGGTCAGTGACCTGGTCCACGCCCGGGCGAGGTCACGGACCTCGTCCTCGCCGAGGATGTCCCCGGGCCAGGAGAAGGTGGCTCGCAGCGTCGGTCCGTCCGGTCCGTCGAGCACGAACGCGTTGACGGACAGGACGTGCGGCACCGGCATGTCGGCGTCCGCGCCGCCACCGAGGCCGCCGACCAGGGACCACGGCTCGCCGGCACCGCGGCCGACCGACAGCCGCCCGAGGTAGTTGAAGCTGACGCGGGGGCCCGGCAGCTCCGCGAGCGCCGGTGCGGTCTGCGGGTTGAGGTGGCGGAGCAGGCCGTGGCCGAGGCCGTGGCCGGGGGCCGCGCGCAGCTGTTCCTTGATCCGTTTCAGCGCGGCGGCCGGACCACCGGTGCCCGGGTCGAGCCTCACCGGGTGGATCTGCGTGAACCATCCGACGGTGCGGGCCAGGTCGGCCGGAACGCCGATCTCCTCGCGGCCGTGGCCTTCGAGGTCGACGAGCAGGTCGCCGCCGACGGCCAGGGCCAGGGCCGTCAGCAGGACGTCGTCGACCTTGGCGTGGAACGCGGCCGGGATCGTGGTGAGGAGGTCCGCGGCGGGGATCGTGATCTCCAGCGAGTTCACCGCGGCGACCGTGTCGCGCCGCGGGTCGAGGTCGCGACCGCCGAGACGGGTGCCGGCCCCGGTGAGCGTCCGGAGCCAGTACGGGAGCTCGTCGGCACGCCTTCCGGCCTCCTCGACCAGGAGCCCGGCCCAGGTGCGCAGCGACGTCCCGACCGGCTCCAGTGCCGTACCGGCGACCGCCGCGGCCAGGTCGGGCAGCAGGATCCGCCAGGACACCCCGTCCACGGCCAGGTGGTGCGCGGCGATCAGCAGCCGGCCGGACCGCCCGGGGCCGGCGTCGAGCCAGGTCGCCGCGAGCATGACGCCGGCTTCGGGTGCCAGGCGCCGGCGGGTCGACTCGGCGCGGTCCGCGACCAGCTCGTCCAGGTGGTCGTCGTCGGCCGCAGAGGCGTCCACCCGCTCCAGGACGGAGGCGGTGTCCACGCTGCCGCGGGCCGCCACGCTCAGCGCCCAGGGCGCGTCCGACGGCCGGGTGAGCCGCAGCCGCAGTGCGTCGTGGTGGTCCACCACGGTGGCCAGGGCTCCGGCCAGGACGTCGAGGGTGAGCCCGGGCGGGGTGAGCACCGTGGCGCTCTGGCAGAACCCGTCGACCGGGCCGGACTGCCCGGCGAGCCAGTGCACCACCGGCAGCAGGTCGACCTCGCCGGTCCCGGCGCTCCGCTCCTCGGTGACCGGGGCGGTACGCGTCGCCACCCGGGTGCTCAGGCGCGCCACCGTCCTGGCCTCGAACACGTCGCGCGGTGTGAACCGCAGCCCGGCCGCCCGGGCCCGGCTGACCAGCTGGATCGAGATGATGCTGTCGCCGCCGAGTTCGAAGAAGCCGTCGTCGACGCCGACCTCGTCGAGGCCGAGCACCTGCGCGAAGAGCTCGCACAGTGCCGCCTCGACGGCGTTCGACGGCGCTCGACCCGCGCGCCCGGCGACCGCCGTCGGTGCCGGCAGCGCCCGCCGGTCGATCTTCCCGCCCGGGGTCAGCGGGAGCCGGTCCAGGACCTCGATCGCCCACGGGACCATGTACTCCGGCAGCCGGGCGGCGAGGTGGTCGCGCACCGCGGCCGGGTCCGGGCTCGCGCCGTCGGCGGCCACCAGGTAGGCGGCCAGCCGCTTCACGCCGGGGCGGTCCTCGCGGACGGCGACGACCGCCTGTCCGACGTCGGCGTGCGAGGTGAGCGCCGTCTCGATCTCGCCGAGCTCGATCCGGAACCCGCGGATCTTCACCTGGTCGTCGGAGCGCCCGCAGTAGACCAGGGTGCCGTCCTCGGTCCGGCGCGCCAGGTCGCCGGTCCGGTACATCCTTGTCCCCGCTGGGCCGTACGGATCGGCGACGAACCGGTCCGCGGTCAGGCCGGGCCGGCCGAGGTAGCCGCGCGCCAGCCCGGCGCCGGCGATGTACAGCTCGCCGACGACGCCGACGGGGACCGGGCGCAGGCTCGCGTCGAGGACGTGGACGCGGGTGTTCACGACCGGCCGCCCGATCGGCGGGGCACCGTCGCCGACGATCGGATCGCTGGTCGTGGCCATCACGGTGGCCTCGGTCGGTCCGTAGGCGTTGACCATCCGGCGCCCGGGGGCCCAACGCGCCACCAGATCGGCGCCGGCCGCCTCGCCGCCGACGATCAGCGAGCGGAAGCCCGGCAGGTCGGCTCCCCTGATGCCGGCCAGGGCCGCCGGGGAGATCAGGGCGTGGGTGATGCGCAGCCCGGCCAGGACGTCGGCCAGGTCCTGCCCCGCCAGCGTCCCCGGCGCCGGGACGCACAGGCACGCGCCGGCGGCGAAGGTCATGCAGACCTCCAGGACGGAGGCGTCGAAGCTGGCCGAGGCGAACTGCAGGACCCTGCTGTCCGCGGTGACGTCGAAGCGCTCCAGTTCGGCCGCCGCGAAGCCGGGGATCCCGGCGTGGGTGACCACGACGCCCTTGGGACGCCCGGTCGAACCGGAGGTGTAGATGACGTAGGCGGGGTGCGACGCCAGCAGCGGCGCGCGGCGGTCGGCGTCGGCGAGGTCGGCGTCCGAGGCGGCGGCCAGCTCGGCGGCGAGCGCCGGTCCGAGCACCAACCGCTCGCCGGCGGGGGCGAGTCCGGCGGTCTCGGCCGTGGTGATCACGAGGATCGGCGCGGCGTCCCCGATCATGAGGTCGACGCGCTCCCGGGGGTAGGTCGGGTCGACCGGCAGGTAGGCGGCGCCCGACTTCAGGACGGCGAGCAGCGCCACGATCAGGTCGGTCGAGCGCGGCAGCGCGAGGGCGACGATCGTCTCGGGCC
This sequence comes from Kitasatospora sp. NPDC058218, assembly GCF_042882445.1. NCBI lineage: Bacteria > Bacillati > Actinomycetota > Actinomycetes > Kitasatosporales > Streptomycetaceae > Kitasatospora > Kitasatospora sp. NPDC058218. The sequence goes on from NZ_JBHVWC010000011.1 coordinate 44,326, forward strand.
CGGCCCCGCGCGCGACGAGCAGCCGGGCCAGCCGGTTGGCGGCGGCGTTGAGTCCGGCGTAGGTGAAGGTGTCCGGGTGGCCGGTCAGGGCGATCGCGTCGGGGGTGGCGGCGGCCCGCGTCTCGAACAGGCCGTGCATGGTCGTGCCCGGTACGTCGGCGCAGGTGTCGTTCCAGCCGTGGAGGAGCTGTCCACGCTCGTCCGCGGGCATCGCGTCGAGCCGGCCCACCGGCACGGTCGGGTCGGCGACCAGGGCGCGCAGCAGGGTCTCGAAACGCCCGGCCAGCCGCTCGGCCGTCGTACGCCCGACGAGGTCGGCGCGGTGGTCGAGCAGCACCCGGATCCGCTCGCCCGGCATCACCACCAGGGTGACCGGGTAGTGCGTCGCGTTGTTCGCCTCCTCCAGGGCGACGTCCAGCCCGGCGACGGGGGCGCCGGAGACGTCCGGGAACGTCTCGACGACGGTCAGCGTGTCGAAGAGTTCGCCGTGCCCGGTGAGCCGCTGGAGGTCGGCCAGGCCGACGTGCTGGTGGGCCAGCAGCCGGGACTGCTCGTCCTGGATCCGCTCCAGGAGGCCGCCGACCGGCTCCGCCGGGTCCAGGCGGACCCGCACCGGCAGCGTGTTGATGAACAGGCCGACCATCGTCTCGACCCCCGCCACCTCCGGCGGGCGCCCGGACACCGTGGTGCCGAACACGACGTCGTCGCGGCCGGTCATGAGCGACACCGTCAGGGCCCAGGCCCCCTGGACCAGGGTGTTGAGGGTCAGGCCGCGCTCCCGGGTGAAGCGCTGGACGGCGGCGCCGGTCGCGTCGTCGAGGTCGAGGGTGAGGCGCTCGGGCACCGCGGCCGGTCGCGCGTGCGCCGCCGGGGCCAGCAGGGTGGGCCCGTCCACGCCGTCGAGGGCCGCGCGCCAGGCGTCCAGCGCGGCGGGGCGGTCCTGGCGCCCCAGCCAGGCCAGGTGGTCGCGGAAGGGTGTGACCGGAGGCAGCGCGGTGTGCCGCCCGCCGGCCGCGTAGTGGGCGAAGAGCTCCTGGGCGACCAGCGGCATCGACCAGCCGTCGAGCAGGATGTGGTGGTTGGTCAGCACCAGGCGGTGCAGCCGCGGCCCGAGCCTGACGAGCAGCGCGCGCAGCAGCGGCGGACGTCCGGTGTCGAAGCGCCTGACCCGGTCCTCGGCCAGCAGGCGCCGCGATTCGGCGTCAGGCGTGGCGTGTCCGCTGAGGTCGACGACCTCGAAGGGCATCTCGACGTCGGCCGCGACCACCTGGACCGGCTCGCCGTTCTTGCGTCGGCGGAACCCGGCGCGCAGGTTCGGATGGCGCTCCAGCAGGGACTTCGTGGCCCGGCGCAGGCACCCGACGTCGAGGTCGCCCGCCAGCCGCAGCACGAACTGGACGGTGTAGACGTCGTCCGCGCCGTCGTCGAACAGCGCGTGGAAGAGCATGCCGGACTGCACGGGAGTCAGGGGCAGGACGTCCTCGAAACGCGGCTTCCTGGTCTCGCTGGTCTCGGACTCGGTCATCAGAGGTCTCCCCACTCGGTGTCCAGCTCGTCGGCCAGCTCGTCGATCTCGTCCTGGGTGATGGCGACCAGGTCGAGGTCCGACGGCGTGTAGCCGCCGCCGGAACATCCGGCGAGGGCGGTCAGCGCGGCGGTCCAGGCCGTGGCGACCCGCCCGACCTCGTCGCGGGTCAGCAGGTCGGCCGGCCAGGCCCAGGTCGCCGAGAGGGTCGGGCCGTCCGGGCCGTCGAGGGTGACGGCGTTGACCTCGATCGCGTGCGCCACGGTCAGGTCCGGGTCGGCGCCGCCCCCGATGCCTCCGATCAGCGACCACCCGTCCGGCGAGTTCCGGCCGGCCGACACGCGGCCGAGGTAGTTGAATCCGATCGGTGCGGCCGGGAGTTCGGCCAGCGCCGGGCCGGCCTCCGGGTCGAGATGGCGCAGGAGTCCGTAGCCGAGGCCGCGGCCGGGGACGGCGCGAAGCTGTTCCTTGACGTTCTTCAGCGCGGTGTCCGGCGCCTGCGAGCCCGGCACCAGGCGGACCGGGTACAGCGTCGTGAACCAGCCCACGGTCCGCGACAGATCGGTCGGCGTGCCGAGTTCCTCACGGCCGTGGCCCTCCAGGTCGACGAGCGTCTCCCCGCCGAACGCCAGCGCCAGCGCGGTGAGCAGCACGTCGTCGACGCTCGCGTGGTACGCCTCGGGCAGCGTCGTCAGGACGGCCTCGGTGACCGGCACCGGCACGTGCACGGTCAACGATTCGAGGGTCGCCACCGTGTCGCGCCCGTCGACGGCCCGCGCGGCGACGGCGGTCCGCGGGCCGGCCAGGGTGGCCCGCCAGTGGGCGAGCTCGCCGCGGCGGTCCTCGCCGGCCAGCAGCGACGCCCAGGTCCGCAGTGACGTGCCGACCGGCGCGAGCGCCTCGCCGGCGACCGCAGCGGCGAGGTCGGGGATCAGGATCCGCCAGGACACCCCGTCGACGGCGAGGTGGTGGATCACCAGCTCCAGCCGCGAGCCGTCCCACCTCGCCGCGAGCATCCGGCCGTCCTCCGGGGCGAGGTGCTCGGCGGGGTCACCGTCGGTGAGCCCCACCACGACCGTGCCCCGCTCCCGCACCACCAGCCGCCCGCCGGAGTGGCTCAACCGCAGGGCGTCGTGATGGTCGACGAGCGTGTTGAGCGCACCCGTCAGCACCTCGGCGGTCAGCCCGCTCGGGGTCGACAGCGTCACCGACTGGCGGAAGCCGCCGATCGGCCCGGGCTGCTCGATCAGCCGCCGCACGATCGGCAGCGGGACGACCTCGCCCGTCCCCGCGTCCGGGTCCTCCGCGGCGATCGCGGCGGCCCGGCCGACCCGCTCGGCCAGTCGCGCGACGGTCCTGGTCTCGAAGACGTCGCGGGGCGTCAGGACGAACCCGGCCGTCCGCGCCCGGCTGACCAGCTGGATCGAGCTGATGCTGTCGCCGCCGAGGGCGAAGAAGCTGTCGTCGACGCCGACCGCCGGCAGGCCCAGCACCTGCCCGTACAGGGCGCACAGCGCCTCCTCCACCGGGGTGCCCGCGGCGCGGCCGTCCGACGGGGCCGCGGACGGCGGTGCGGGCAGGGCCCGGCGGTCGAGCTTGCCGCTCGGCGACAGCGGCAGGTCCTCGACGGGCACGATCACCGAGGGCACCATGTGCTCGGGCAGGGTCGCGGCGAGGTGCTCGCGCAGGGCGTCGACGTCCACCGCCGCGCCGGCGCGCGGGACGACGTAGGCGACGAGCCTTCCACCGCCGGGGCGGTCCTCGCGCACGACCACGGCGGCCCGGCCGACTCCGGCGAACCGGGTGGCGGCGCTCTCGATCTCGCCGGGCTCGATCCGGAATCCGCGGATCTTCACCTGGTCGTCGCAGCGTCCGGCGTACAGCAGCACGCCCTCGTCGGTCCACCGGCCCAGGTCACCGGTGCGGTACATCCTCCCCGTGCCCGGCGGTCCGTACGGGTCGGCGACGAAGCGCTCGGAGGTGAGGCCCGGTCGGTTCAGATAGCCGCGCGCGAGCTGGACGCCCGCGAGGTACAGCTCTCCGGTCACCCCGGGTGCCACCGGTCGCAGGGCACTGTCGAGGACGTAGACGCGGGTGTTGGCGACCGGCCGCCCGATCGGCACCGACTCCCCAGCGTCGTGGCGCACGCATTCCCAGTGCGTCACGTCGACCGAGGCCTCGGTCGGGCCGTACAGGTTGTGGAGCGCGACCCCGGCGAAGAGCGAGTGGAAGCGCGTCTGCGCCTCGACCGGCAGCGCCTCGCCGGAGCAGATGACGCGGCGCAGCCCGGCGCAGGCCGCGGCGCTCGGCTCCAGCAGGAAGGCCTGGAGCATCGACGGCACGAAGTGCACCGTCGTGACGCGCTGCTCCTCGATCAGCGCGGCGAGGTACGCCGGGTCCTTGTGGCCCTCGGGCTCGGCGACGACGAGCGTCGCGCCGGTCATCAGGGGCCAGAAGAACTCCCACACCGACACGTCGAACCCGGACGGCGTCTTCTGCAGCACGCGGTCGGCCGCGGTGAGCCCGTACGCGGACTGCATCCAGCCGAGGCGGTTGACGATGCCGGCGTGCGGGACGACGACGCCCTTGGGCCGGCCGGTCGAACCGGAGGTGTGGATGACGTAGGCGGGGTGCGCCGGCAGCAGCGGGCCCCGCCGCTCGGCATCGGTGACGTTCGACTCCGGGTAGGCCCGCAGGTGGTCGGCGAGCACCGGATCGTCGAGGCGGATCCGGTCGCCGCCGTCGACGAGGCCGTCGGTGTCGGCGGTGGTCAGGACGAGCACCGGGGCCGCGTCCGCCAACAGGTGGTCGATGCGCTCGCGCGGGTGGCCGGGGTCGATCGGCAGGTAGGCGGCGCCGGACTTCAGGACGGCGAGCAGCGCGACGACCAGGGCGGTGGAGCGCGGGAGCGCCACGCCGACGATCGTCTCCGGGCCCGCGCCGCGCGACACCAGCAGGCGGGCCAGCCGGTTGGCGCGCCCGTTGAGCTCGCGGTAGGACAGCGATTCCGAGGCGAAGACCACGGCCTCGGCCTCGGGGGTCCGGGCCGTCTGCTCCTCGATCAGTCCGGGGAGCGTACCGAGGGGCAGCCGGGCCCCGGTGGCGTTCCAGCGGGCCAGGACGGTGTCCCGCTCGGCCTCGGTCACCGTCTCCAGCCGCCCGACGCACGGGTCCTCGCCGCTCAGCAGCGTGCGCACGAGCGCCTCCAGCCGCCCGAGCAGGAGCCGCGCGTCGTCGACGGCGACCCGGCCGGGGTGGTGATCGAGGTGCAGCCGCAGAACCGGGCCGGGGACGGTGACGAGCGCGAGCGGGTAGTGCGTGGCGTCCCGGACGGTGATCTCCCCGACGCGCAGGCCGGCCACCTCGGGGAGGCCCGCGGGATCCAGCGGGTAGGTCTCGACGACGGTGAGGGTGTCGAACAACTCGCCCTGGCCGACGGCCCGCTGGATCTCGGTCAGGCCGAGGTGGTGGTGCGCGAGCAGGCGCGACTGCTCCTGCTGGATCCGGGTCAGCAACGCGCCGAGCCGCTCGGCGGGGTCCAGGCGCACCCGGACCGGCAGGGTGTTGATGAACAGGCCGATCATGCCCTCGACGCCGGGCAGCTCGGCCGGCCGGCCGGACACCGTCGTACCGAAGACCACGTCGTCGCGGCCGGTGGTCCGGGACAGGAGCAGGGACCACAGGCCCTGGACGAGCGTGTTGAGGGTGACGCCGTGTTCCCGCGCGCAGCGCTGGACCGCTTCGCCGTCCAGCTCCAGCGTGAGGCGGTTCGGGACGGCGACTTCCGAGCGGCCCGGGGCGAGGATCGTGGGCTCGTCGACGCCGTCCAGGGCCGCCCGCCAGGCGGCGGTGGCCGCGGCGCGGTCCTGCCGCGACAGCCAGGCGAGATGGTCGCGGTAGGGGGCGACGTCGGGGAGGTCGGCGCCGGCGTAGTGGGCGAACAGCTCCTGCGCGAGCAGCGGCATCGACCAGCCGTCGAGCAGGATGTGGTGGTTGGTCAGGACGAGGCGGTGGCGGTCCGCCGCGTCGCGCACGAGCAGGACGCGCAGCAGCGCGGGGGCGGCCGGGTCGAAGCGGCGGGTGCGCTCGGAGTCGATCCGGGCCGCGTCGGTGGTCGTGGTGAACTCGACCGGGGCGGTGGGCAGCACCACCTGGACCGGCTCGCCGCCGTCGCGGTGCACGAACGCCGAGCGCAGGTTCGGGTGCCGCTCGACGAGCCGCCGCACCGCGCCGCGCAGCCGGCTCTCGTCGAGTTCGCCGAGCAGCTCGAAGACGAACTGGACGGTGTAGACGTCCTGTTCGTCGAACATCGCGTGGAACAGCAGCCCCGCCTGCAGCGGCGTCAGCGGCAGCACGTCCTGCGGCGCCGGGAACCGCCGCTCCAGTTCCTCGATCTCGCCCTGCCCGACGGCGACCAGCTCGAAGTCCGAGGGCGTGTGCCCGCCGGCCTCGTCCGCCAGCGACGTCAGTGCCCGGACCCAGCGCTCGGCGAGGACGGCGGCGCCGGCCCCGGTCCAGGTCGCCGACAGGACGGCGCCCCCGGGCCCGTCCACCGTGGCGGCGTTGATGTCGAGGGCGTGCGCGCCGGGCGCGCCACCGGACCCCATGGCGGTCACGGACCAGGGCCGGTCGGTGTCGCCGGCGATCCGGCCGAGGTAGTTGAAGGCGACCCGCGGCTGTGGGCACGCGGCGAGCCGCGCGGCCGTCTCCGGATTCAGATGGCGCAGGAGTCCGTAGCCGAGTCCGTCGCCGGGGACGGCGCGCAGCTGCTCCTTCACCCGCTTCAGCGGGCCGCCGTCGAGCAGGACGGGGTGCATGGCGGTGAACCAGCCGGTGGTGCGGGACAGGTCCACCGACGGGTCACCCGGGTGCCGGCCGTGGCTCTCCAGACTCACCAGGGTCGGGGTGTCGAACGCCATGCCGAGCGCGGTCAGCAGGACGTCGTCCGGATCGGCGTGGAACGCCGCCCGGACACCGGCCACCAGGTCGGCCGCGACCGTCACCGTGACCGACCCGGACTCGCCGGCCGGGGCGGCGGCCCGCTCACCGGAGAGCACCTCCAGCCAGTACGGCAGTTCGGCCGCGCGGCCGGGCGAGCGGGCCTCGTCGAGCATCCTCGCGGACCACGTCCGCAGCGAGGTGCCGATCGGCTGGAGGGGCGCACCGTCGACGGCCGCGGCCAGGTCGTCCAGCAGGATCCGCCAGGAGACGCCGTCGACCGCCAGGTGGTGCACGGCCATCAGGAGCCGCCCCGGCCGCCCGGCGCCCGCGTCGAGCCAGGCCGCCGCCGTCGTCCGGCCCTGATCCGGTGCCAACGCGGCGCGCAGCGAGGCCATCCGGTCCTCGGCGATCCGGTCCAGGTCGGGGCCGCGGACCTCGATCCGGGTGAGCGTGTCCGCGGGATCGACGGTTCCGCGCGGCGCGACGGACAGGGTCCACGCGCCGTCGCCGCTCACTCCCCTCCTCAGACGCAGCGAGTCGTGGTGGTCGAGCAGCACGCCGAAGGCCCGGGTGAGCGCCTCGAACGTCAGCCCGGCCGGGGTGGTGACCACGACGGTCTGGCAGAACCCGTCGATGTCGTCCGGCTGCCGGGCCGCCAACTGCTGGGCGAGCCAGTGCACGACCGGCAGGAGCTCGACCTCGCCGGTCCCGGCGTCCCGGTCCTCGACGACGCGGCCGGCACCGCCGACGGCGACGCGCGGGACCAGCCGGGCGACCGTCCTGGCCTCGAACACGTCGCGCGGGGTGAAGAGCAGCCCCGCCGCGCGGGCCCGGCCGGCCAGCTGGATCGCGACGATGCTGTCGCCGCCGACGTCGAAGAAGCTGTCGTCGATGCCGAAGTCCGGCACGCGCAGCGTCCGCGCGAACAGCTCGCACAGCGTCCGCTCCAGTTCGGTGCGCGGTCCGCGGCCGCCCGCCGCGCCGGCGTAGTCGGGGGCGGGCAGGGCTCGGCGGTCGAGCTTGCCGCTCGGGTTCAGCGGCAGCCGGTCGAGCACCACGACGCCGGCCGGGACCATGTACCCGGGCAGGCGGTCGGCGGCGTACTCGCGCAGCCGCGCCGCGTCCGGCCGCGCTCCGGCGGCCGCCACGACGTAGCCGACCAGCTGCCTGACCCCGGGGCGGTCCTCCCGCGCGACGACCGCGACCCGGGCGACGTCCTCGTGCGCGGCCAGCACCGCCTCGACCTCGCCGAGTTCGATGCGGAAGCCGCGGATCTTCACCTGGTCGTCGGTGCGCCCGATGCAGACCAGCTCGCCGTCCGCGGTCCACCGGGCGGTGTCACCGGTGCGGTACATCCGCGATCCGGGCGGCCCGCTCCCGGCCGGGGCGAAGGGGTCCGCGACGAAGCGCTGGGCGCTCAGCCCGGGACGCCCGAGGTAGCCGCGCGCCACCCCGGCCCCGGCGATGTAGAGCTCGCCGACCGCGCCGACCGGGACCGGACGCAGACTCGCGTCGAGCACGTAGGCGCGGGCGTTGGCGACGGGACGCCCGATGGGGGGCACCGCGGGGCGCTCGCCCTCGGAGAACCAGAACGCCGAGTAGACCGTCGCCTCGGTCGGTCCGTAGATGTTCGCGATCTCGGCGCCGTCCACGGCGGCGGCGATGTCGTCCACGGCGCGCGCGGACAGACCCTCGCCGGCCAGCACCACGACGTCGGCCGCGGTCTTGACCTCGCCGTGGGACAGCAGTTCGGCGAACGCCGACGGCACCCCGCTGATCAGGCTGCCCGACCAGCCGCCCTCCGGCAGTTCGGCGAGCGCCAGCAGATCGCGCACGACGTCGATGCTGCCGCCGCAGGTGAGCGGGGCGAACACCTCGAAGACCGAGACGTCGAAGTTGAGCGAGGTCGCCGCCAGCACCCGGCTCAACTGCTGCTCGGTGAAGGCCTCGTGGGCCCAGCGAACCAGGTTGACCGCGTTGGCCTGGGAGACCACCACGCCCTTGGGCGTGCCGGTCGAGCCGGACGTGTGGATGACGTAGGCGGCGTGGTCGGGCAGCAGCGGGCCCCTGCGCTCGGCGTCGGTGAGGTTCGCCCCGGACAGGCCCGAGAGGTTCCCGGACACGGTCGTGCCGTCGAGCACGAGCACCGGTCCGGCGTCCGCGAGCATGAAGTCCCGGCGCTCGCGCGGGTGGTTCGGGTCGATCGGCAGGTAGGCGGCGCCGGACTTCAGGACGGCGAGCAGCGCGACGACCATCTCGGCCGAGCGCGGCACGGTCACCGCGACGAGGTGTTCGGGCGCCGCGCCCTCGGCGACCAGCCGTCGGGCCAGGCGGTTGGCGCGCGCGTTGAGCTCGGCGTAGGTCAGGGACGTCCCGCCGTGGGTGACGGCGGTGCGGTACGGGGTGCGCCCGGCCTGGGCCTCGAAGAGCGCCGGCAGCGTGGTCGCGGGGGCGGCGAGCGCGGTCGCGTTCCAGGTGACGAGCACCTGCTCGCGCTCGGCTCCGGTGACCGCGTCGACCCGGCCGACCAGCCGGTCGGGCTCCGCGGTGAAGGCGTCCAGCACGGCCAGGAACCGGTCCTGGTGGGCCGCGAGCGACCGCTCGTCGTAGCGGCCGGGGTTGCCGCCGAACTCGATGTCGAGGGCGCCGTCCCCGGCGCGGCCGTCGACGACGACGGACAGGTCCTCGACCGGCCCGCCGGCCAGGTTGGCGACGGTGGCCCGGCTCCCGGCGAAGTCCAGGACGTGGTCGAGCATCACGATGTTGAGCTGGGGGCCGAGCAGGCGGTGGTCGGTGCCCGGCAGACCGAGGTCCCTGGAGAGTTCGTCGAAGGGGTAGCGCTGGTGCCGCAGCGAGGCGTGCAGTTCCCTGGCGCCCGCCGCGACGAGTTCGGTGACGCGCTGCGCGGGGTCCACCGCCAGGCGCAGCGGCACGACGTTCGAGACCATGCCGGGGATCCCCCGGCCGTCGCCGCCCGGCCGGGCGGCGACCGGCAGGCCGAGCAGCACGTCGTCGCCGCCGGCCGCGCAGTTCAGGTAGGCCGCGGTGGCCGCGACCACGGCGGCCGGCCATCCGACCCCCGCCTCACGGGCCAGGCCGCTCAGGCGCCGGCTCGACTCGGAGTCCAGTCGGACGGTGCGCCGCACCAGCTCGTGCGGCATCGCGGCCGTGCGGTCCGAGAGGTCGGGCGCGGCGGGCAGATCGGCGTAGCGCCCCGTCCAGTAGTCGCGGTCGCGGGCGTGGCGGGGGGAGCGCCGGTACTCCCGCTCCAGCTCGACGAGCCGCGACAGCGGTCCGAACGCGGCCGGTGCGGGGGTCGCGCCGCGCAGGAAGGCGGAGTACAGCTCGGCGACGCGGCGCTCGATCAGGGCGATGCTCAGCCCGTCGACGAGCAGGTGGTGGTAGCGCTGGTACCAGACGTGGCGGTCGTCGGCCGTCCGGAGGAGGGCGAAGCGGAACAGCGGGTCGGTGCGGGGGTCGATCGCGCGGGTGTGCTCGGCGTGCATCCAGCGGTCGGCGGCGCCGTCGTCGTCGACGCGGACGACGGCGAGGTCCCAGTCGACGGTGTCGCGGACGATCTGGAGCGGGGCGTCGTCGGTGCCGACGATCCGGATCCGCAGCGCGTCGGTCTCCGCGACGACCCGGCGCAGGGCGCGTTCGAGGACGCCGGCGTCCACCGGGCCGTCGATGCGCACGCACTCCGCGAGGTTGTAGACGGGATTGCGCGGGTCCAGGCGCTGCGCGAACCAGATCCCGGACTGCGCCCGCGTCAGGTTCATGGCGTTCACCGGTTCACCGCCGATCGCCCGGCCCGGATCGCCAGCGGCACCAGCACGGCGAGCATCAGCAGGATCAGCACGGGGGCGAGCAGCACCGCCTGGCGCTCGGGGAAGGCGAGCTGGGTGGTGACCGCGGCCTCGTCGCCGAACAGTCGGCGCACCGCGGCCGCCACGACGCTGATCGGGTTCCACTCGCACACCGCGCGCAGCCAGGCCGGGAGGCGGTCGAGCGGGATGAACGCGCTGGACAGGAACGTCAGGGGCATGATGATCAGGAACGCCATCGCGTTGACCGCCTCCGGTGTCCGCAACGCCATCCCCATGAACGCGCCGAGCCAGGTCATCGCGTAGCCGAAGGCGATCAGGAGGCCGAATCCGGCGAGGGCCGACAGCGGACCGTGGTGCACGCGCCAGCCGATCAGCAGCCCGACCGGTGCCATCAGCGCGCAGGACACCGCGGCCAGCGCCAGGTCCGCGGTGGTGCGGCCGATCAGCACGGCGCCGCGCGCGATCGGCAGCGAGCGGAACCGGTCCACCAGTCCGTTGCCCAGGTCGCCGGTCACGCCGAGCGCGGTGTTCGCGGCCGTGGAGAGCATCATCTGGGTGAAGATCCCGGCCATGATGTACTCGCGGTAGCTGCCCCCGGGCACCGTGATCACGCTGCCGAACAGGTAGCCGAAGACCGCCACGTAGGCCATCGGCATCACGGTCGTGCCGAGGAGCTTCTGGGGCACCCGGATCAGGTGCTTCATGTGCCGACCGGCGAGCGCGTAGGCGTCGCCCGCGGTGTCCAACACGGCGCTGGTCACTGTGTATCAGTCCTTCACAGCGGTGACGAACCCGCTAGGTGGTGGTGGCGCCGGGAGGTGACGGCGTCGAGGGGGTGGTGGCGCCACGGCGTGCTGGTGGCGGTACGGGGGGGTGGCGCTAGGAGGTGGTGGACCGGCCCGTGAGGGCGAGGAACACGTCGTCGAGCGAGGGCTTGCGGACGGCGAAGTCCTCGGGGCGCAGTCCGAGGTCGGCCAGCGTGCCCGCGACCTCGGCGACGGTGCGCGGTCCCGCCTCGACCGGCAGGTGCAGGCCGAGCCGGTCCGGAGTCCGCGGCAGGTCCGCTCCGAGGGCCGCCTGCGCCCGGTCCGCCTCGTCCACCGTCGCGAAGGCCAGCTCCAGACGCTCCCCGCCGACCTTGCGCTTCAGCTCCTCCGGCGTGCCCTCGGCGATGACCGTGCCGTCGTCGACGACCGCGATCCGGTCCGCGAGCCGGTCGGCCTCCTCCAGGTACTGCGTCGTCAGCAGCACCGTGGTGCCCGAGGTGACCTGCTCCCGGACGGTCTGCCACAGGATCAGACGGCTGCCCAGGTCCAGGCCGGTCGTCGGCTCGTCCAGGAACAGCACCGGCGGATCGGCGATCAGACTGGCCGCCAGGTCGAGCCGGCGCCGCATGCCGCCCGAGTACGTCCCGCTCGGCCGCCGCCCGGCCTCGGCCAGGCCGAACCGCTCCAGCAGCTCGTCGGCCGCCTTCGCGGCGCCGGCCCGGCCGAGGTGGTGCAACCGCCCGACCAGGACGAGGTTCTCGCGGCCGGTCAGCCGCTCGTCGACCGCCGACAGCTGACCGGTCAGCCCGATCCGCCGCCGCACCTCGGTCGCCTCGCGCACCACGTCGAACCCGGCGACGGCCGCCCGGCCCCGGTCCGGGACCAGCAGCGTGGTCAGCATCCGGACGGTCGTGGTCTTGCCCGCGCCGTTCGGTCCGAGCAGTCCGAACACCGTCCCCGGCGCGACCGCCAGATCGACCCCGTCCACCACGGACCGGCCGCCGAACGTCTTGCCGAGGCCCTCGGCCTCGATCGCCCAGGCGGCCCCGGCCGACGCGCTCCCCGGCCGGGCCCCGGTCACCGGCGCGGACATCAGCCGCAACCGCCGGCCGTGTCGTGGTCGTAGGACCCGACCAGGTCCAGCAACGCCTCCGGGACGCCCTCCAGGGGGTCGGCCTCCAGGTCCGGAACCAGTGGGGGCCCCTCGGCCTGAGGCTCCTCGACAGGGCGGTCCTCGACGGGGGACTCGCTCATTTCGCCGCCTCCTTCTCGCGCGCCCGCCCGTAGGCGGAGAGGAAGTCGTCCACCCGGTCCAGACCCCAGAAGCGGTGCGGCCCGGTCTTGAAGAACGGCACGCCGAACACGTCGTCCAGGTAGGCCTTCTCGATCGCCTCGATGCCCTCGGCACGCAGGTCCGCGTCGTGCGGCGCCTTGGCGATCTCCGCACCGTCGAGACCGATCGAGTCGGCGATCCTGCGCACGACGTCGACCTCGCAGATGTTCTCGCCGCGCTCCCAACGAGCCTGCGACAGCGCCCAGTACAGCTCCTTGCCGCGGCCGAGCCGGCGCGCCGCGAGGTAGGCGTGGTGCGGCAGGACCCACCACGGGTCCACGTCCACCGGCCACTTCATCGACAGCCCGAACCTGGCGCTCAGGCGCTTGGTGTCCTGGAGGATGTACAGGTGCTTGGCCTTGGACATCGCGGCGTAGTGCATCTCGATGCCGCGCTGATCGAGCGTCTCCCAGGTCTGCTCGTCCGGCTCGAAGTAGGGCAGGCACTCCAGCTCGTCGTGCCAGCCCGGCAGCCGGCGCTCCAGCTGGTGGCTCACCATCCAGCTGAACGGGCTGTGGAAGGAGAAGTAGAAACGGGGCTTGCGCATCAGGCCTGACCTCCCAGCAGCGCGGCCTGCGTCGGCGCGTCGAGCACCACCAGGTCGGCGAAGGCGTTCTCGCCCCGGGCCAGCACGTACCCGTGCATGATCGTGGCCGAGGCGACGTGGACGAGACGGTCGCCGCGCAGCACGCGGCACTCCATGCGGGCGGTGAACAGGGTGTCCTTGATGACGTCGTCCACCGCGAAGGTGATCAGCAGTTCCTCGCCCATGAAGGCGTCGGCGTGCAGGTCGACGCGCGAGCGCGAGACGACCGGGATCCAGTCGCGCTGCGCGAGCAGTTCGGTGATCGGCAGGCCGACGTGCGCCAGGTAGCGGTCGACCGCCTCCTCCAGCAGCTTGACGTAGCTCTGGTGCTGGATCCGGGTGTAGTAGTGGCAGGCGAAGTAGGGGATCCGCCAGGTCCACAGGAAGGAGTTCCCGCTCTGCTCCGCCAGGACGGCGGGGACCGTCGCCGGGTCGCCCACCGCGAGCGGCTCCGCGGCGCCGTCACCGGTCACCTCGGCGACCAGGAACGGCGCCAGCTCGGCCGGCACCGGCTCGACCGGGTTGCCGTCCTTCTCGGTGATCAACTGGACGCGCACCCGGCCGTTGAGCAGCCTGACGGGCTCCTCGGCGCCGCCCCGGCGGGTGGCGAGCCTGACGTCGAACGCGGCGCCCCGGCCCGGCTTGGCCGCGACCGGCGTCACCGTGCCGACGACCTGGTCGTCGGAGTGCATGGTCGCGGTCAGGCGCATCGAGGAGTGCACGACGGTCGTGCCCAGGCCGTAGCGCTCGAACAGCTGCTGCGGACCGTGACCGAGCTCGCGCAGGTGCTGCAGGACGACGTCCTCGGCCAGCGCGGTGAAGTTCTTGAAGCCGATGAAGGTGCTGATGTTCGCACCCTCGTAGCGCGGGCGCCCCGGGTGGGGGCCGCTGCTGCCGTCCAGTGTCGGCACGGACACGGTTCCTTTCGTCAGGAAGTCGGCCACGAGCGGTCCGATCCGCTCCGGCCGGTCGAGGTGACAGAAGTGGGAGTGGTCGGGGTGGACCTCCAGCACCGCCCGCGGGAGCGCGCGGTGCAGCCAGTCGACGCGCTCCCCCGCGATGCCCGGGTCGCGGGATCCGGCGACGACGAGTGTCCGGCCGCGGTACGCGGAGAGGTCGAGGTCGCAGGTGGCGGCGAACTGCTCGAACACGGCCAGGAAGCCCAGCACGCCGATGCCGTCGAGCATCGCGCTCGCCATGCGGTCGAAGATGTCCGGTTCCAGGCGCTCGGCGCGCTCGCCGAGGCGCACGCGCAGGCCCGCGGTCATCGTGGCGCGGAAGTCCGCCAACGAGTGCTCGAAGGTGCTCCAGGTGATCGGGACGTGCGGGGGCCGGTAGAACGGCGAGATCAGCACCATGGCGTCGGCGGCCAGGTCGGCCCCGCCGGCTCCGTCCAGGCCGAGCAGCAGGGCGTTGGCGCTGAAGGAGTGGGCGACGATCACCGCCGGGCGCCGGGGCAGGGCGCCGATCACGTCGGCGATCCACTGCTGCGGCGCGCGGCCGCGCCAGCGGTAGTCGCCGCCGGTCCGCCAGGGCAGGTCGACCGCGATCAACCGGAAGCCCGGAGCGAGGAACGGAACCATCCGCGCCCAGCTCGACCAGCTGTCCTCCAGGCCGTGCAGCAGCAGCACCGGCTCGCCCGACGGGTCACCGGCGGCGTGCAGCCCGATGTGCTCACCGTGCGTGCGCACCCCCGGCAACCGCTGCCAGACGACCTCGCCGGCTGTCATGCGATCACGTCCCCGGCGACGGCGAGGTCGAGGTCGAGGTCGAGCCAGGCGTAGCCCTCGACGGCGTCACCGCAGGCCACCCGGGCACCGTCGGCGTCACCGCGGCCGATCCTCGCCGCGGCGGCCGCGACCTGCAGGACGCCGAGCGCGCCGTAGGTCTCCCCGAGGCGGGCGGTCAGGTCGACGACGGAGTCCGACTCGTCGGCGGTGCCGTAGGGCGAGAACGTCAGACCCCGGTGACCGGCCGGCACCCGCGCACCCGGCGGCAGCGTGCCGCCGTCGCCGAGCACCGCCGACCGGGGACCGGCGTCCTGCCCGCCGGCGCCGGCCCTGCCGAGGACCACGCAGGCCGCGGCGGCGCGCAGCGCCGGCAGGTCACGACCGCCGTAGGTGCGCCGGTCCCGGCTCCCCGCCAGGGCCCGGGCGACCTCGTCCTCCGGCTCCGCACCGACGACGACCACCCGCTCGGCACGTCCGGCGCGGATCAGCCGTGCGCCGAGACGGACCGCGTCCAGCCCGGAGGTGGCGCCGTTGCAGACCATGACGTTGGGGCCGGTGAAGCCGTAGCGCAGCGCGATCGTGCTGGCGATGACGTTGCTGGAGACGTTCGGCGTCTCCAGCGGACTGACCACGCGGAAGTCCTCCCGGCCCGCCGCCGCGGCGATGGCGCACGCCGTGCGCAGATTGCCCAGGTTGGAGCTGACGACGACGGCGGTGCGGTCGGCCAGCGGCAGCGGCCCGTCGAGCTTGCCGGCGGGCAGCCCGAGCGCGCGGTGCACGGCGCACAGCGCCAGCCGCGTCGCGGGCTCCTTCATCAGCAGGCCCTTGCGACCGAGGACCTGCTGGGCCTCCTCGGCCGAGCACATCGACTCGCCCGGGACCGCCGCACCGCCGGTCTCCCGGGCGTCGGCGCCGGGGACGTGGACGGCGTACGCGTGCACGGAGACGCTCGGCGCACGCGTGCGCCCTCCGGCGACGGCCGCTTCCTTCATGGCCGGCGGGACCTCGACGGCCGGCGGAGGGGATCCCCGTCGCTCGCTCATGTGGCGGCTCCCAGCACCGCGACGGCGTTCACGCCGCCGAACCCGAACGAGTCGATCTGCGCCAGCAGCGGCCGCGCCGCCATCGGCGACCCGGCGACCAGGGCGAGCCGTCCGGCCTCCGGGACCGGCTTCGCCAGGCCCCGGATCGCCGGGACCGCACCGCCGCGCATCGCCTGGATCGCGACCACGACCGACATCAGGGCAGCCGCTCCGGACGTGTGGCCGACGGCACCCTTGATGCCGGTCACCAGCGCGTGGCCACAGGCGTCACCGAAGACCTCGGTCAACGCGGCGGCCTCGACCGGGTCGTTGAGCGCCGTACCGGTGCCGTGCGCGACGACCAGGTCGACGTCGGCGGGGACGACACCCGCCCGGCGGTGCGCGTCCCGCATGCTGGCGGCGATCCCGGCCGGGTCCGGCGCGGTCTCGTGGTAGGCGTCGCAGGACAGGCCCACCCCGTGCAGCCGGGCCAGGACCTCGCGGCCCTCGGCGAGCACCGTCTCCTCGGACTCGATGACGACCGCCGCCGCGCCCTCGCCGAGCAGTACGCCCTCCCGCTCGCTGTCGAAGGGCCGCAGGGCGGTGCTGCGGACGGCGCTGCCGCGGCCGATGACCGCCAGCAGGCTGTCGGTGATCGAGTCGCAGCCCGCCACGACCACGGCGTCGGCCTCGTCGGCGGCGAGCAGGTCGGCGCCGACCGCCAGGGCGTACCCGGAGGCGGCGCAGGCGTTGGCGACGGTCAGGACCTCGGTCGCCCCGGGCAGCACACCGCGCACCACGGCGCCGAAGTGCAGCTCGGGGAGGGTCATGGTGCCGCCCTCGGCCCACCACCGTTCGGCCTCCGGCAGCTCGCGCAAACCGGTGCCGACGACGACCGCCACCCGCCGGCCGCCGACGTCGAGTCCGGCGGCCCGCACCGCACCGGCGACGACCCGGGCCAGCCACCGGCTCGCGCGGCGGCCCTCGTCCTCGTCGATCTGGTAGGCGTGGTCCACCCCCAGCCGCCGGGTGTCGCGGCGCAGCGGGCCGACGCCGGTGTCGCCGCGCAGCAGCGCGCCGAACGTCGCCTCGGCGTCGCCGAGGCAGCTGAGGACGTCGAAGCCGCTAATCGCGGTCGGCACGCGTCCACCTCCCCGCCACCGCTGCCCGACGAAGCCGCCGGACCGGCCGGGTGGGGTCACCGCTCGTCACGGCTCCACCCCCTGACCACCGCGGCTCCGACCAGCCCCTCGGAGGTGACCGAGGTGATGACCGAGACGGCGCCGTCCAGGCCGGCGTCGCCGCGGTGCTCGGCCAGCACCGCGGCGAGCTGCAGGGCGCCCGAGGCGCTGTACGTCTCCCCGAGCAGGTCCTTGACCGGCAGTGAGGCGAACGACGCGCCGTCCAGCGCCGTCGCGATGCCCCGCCGCTCGATCGCGTCCCGGTGCTCGGACCCGGCGATCGACGGTGCGACCATGCGCACCTCGGTCGGCTCGGTCCCGGAACTGCGCAGGGCCCGGTCGATGCACCCGGCGAGACCGTCGGCCGGATCGATGCCCTGGCCGTACAGCCCGGTCTCCACCGCGAGGATCTCCGCGTCGGGCTTGCGCCCGGAGGCCCGCACCGCGTCGGCCGGCTCCAGCACGAACGCGGCCGCGCCCTCGCCGAGCGGCACCCGCGCGCCCCGGCCGCCGCGCAGGTGCTCGGCCGCCCAGGCCCGGTGCGGGCTGAACTCCTCGACCGCGCCGGCGACCACCGCCTCCACGTAGCCGTTGCGGATCTGGTTGCGCGCGTACTTCAGCACCGCCAGGAAGGACGCCTGGCCGTCCGACACCGTGGCGTTGACGCCCTTGAGCTGGTGCCAGATCGCGGCGGAGCTGGCGGCGCCGTTCATCACCGCGTACGGGAACAGCACCGGGTTCACCAGGTACGGCGGGTCGTTGACGATGGTCTCGGTGATGAACTCGCAGAGCGACTGAACTCCGCCGGTAGTCGAGCCCAGCACGATGCCGATCTCGCCGCGGTCGGCCTCCTCGATCACCAGGCTGGTGTCCTCCAGGGCCAGCCCGCAGGTCACCACGGTCAGCGACGTGGTGCGGTCGAAGAAGCTCGTGCCCTTGCGGCCGAGGTGGTCGCGGACGCTGAAGTCGGTCAGCACGCAGGCCTCGTCGACCGGCAGCGGGCCCTCGAACAGCCCGCGGACGTCGCGCAGACCGCTCCGGCGCCCGCACCAGGCCGCCGTGAACTCCTCGGCGCCGACGCCCAGCGGCGACAGCACGCCCCAGCCGGTCACCGCGAGCGGGACCGACTTCGTCGGGGGGCCGCCCGGGGCGGTCGCGGTGCCCGGGGCGGTCGCGGTGCTCGTGGCGGTCATTGCGGCCTCCCGAAGATGGTGATGGCGTTGTTGCCGCCGAAGGCGAAGCCGTTGTTCTGGACGATGCGCAGGTCGGCGGCGCGCGCCCGGTTCGGCACCACGTCGAAGCCGGCGAGTTCGGGATCGATCTCGGTGTGGTTGATGGTGGGCGGGATGAAGCCCTGCGCGATGCCCAGCACCGAGGCGATCGCGCCGAAGCAGCTGGCCGCGCCCATGGTGTGACCGAGCATCGACTTGATCGAGCTGACCGGCGGCGGGGTGTCGCCGAAGACCTCGCGGATCGCGCGGCCCTCCATCGTGTCGTTGGAGGGGGTCCCGGTGCCGTGCGCGGAGATGTAGTCGACCTCCGCCGGCTTGATCCCGGCGTTGCGGTGCGCACGGCGCATGCAGGCGGCGATGGAGCCGGCATCCGGCGAGACCATGTGGGAGGCGTCGCAGGTCAGGCCGTAGCCGAGGACTTCGGCGTAGACCCGCGCGCCGCGGGCCCTGGCGCTGTCGTAGGACTCCAGGAACATCGCCGCACCGCCCTCACCGATGAGGATGCCCGAGCGGTTGGCGTCGAACGGCGAGCAGGCCTGTTTGGTGAGCGCGCCGAGGCGGTAGAAGCCGGCGACGGCGAAGCGGCACATCGCGTCCGCGCCGCCGGCGAGCATGTAGTCGGCCTCACCGTTGCGGATCAGGTCGTAGGCGTAGCCGATCGCGTAGTTGCTGGCCGAACAGGCGGTGGCCAGGGTGACGGCCTCACCGGTCAGGCCCAGCTCGCGGTTGACGGCCACCGCCATGCGGTAGGAGGGGGTCAGCGCGATCCTCGCGGCGGGCAGATGCTGCGGACCCTGGTCGATCCACTGCTTCATGGCGCGTTCGACGACCTGCGACTCACCGCTGGTCGTGCCGATCACCGAGCCCGCGCGCGAGGAACGCAGCACCTGGGGGTCGATGCCCGCGTCGTCGACGGCGAGCCGGGCCGCGGCCGCCGCGAAGAGGCTGGCCGGACCCCACTGCTCCGGCGAGATGTGCCGCACCCACTGCTCGGGCTCGAACCCCCGCAGCTCCCCGGCCATCCGGTGCGGGAAGCCGACCGGGTCGAAGCTCTCGATCGGGGCGATCGCGTGGCGGCCGGCCTTCAGCGCGGCGGCGAACCGCTCGGCTCCGATACCGACGCCGGCCAGTGGCCCGACGCCCGTGACGACGACGCGGACCATGTCAGTCGGCCCAGCCGACGCGGGTCTTGACGGTCTCGTAGACCGCGAGCAGGTTCTCCATCTTGGCCAGTTCCTCCTGCGGGATCTCGACCTTGTACTTCTTCTCGATGCGGGCGAGGATCTCGATGGCGCGCAGCGAGTCGGCCTCGTACTCCTCGACGAACGACCCGGTTTCGGTGATCTCCTCCGGCTCGATCTCCAGGACCTCGGCGATCAGGTCGCGGAGCTCGTCGAGGTGTGCGCTGACGGCACTGGTGGTCATGGTTGCCTCCATCGGGATGGGGTGGTCGGTCCGTCCTCCGCGCAGGCTTTCCGCGCGGGAGGACGGGGCTCGGCGGGTTCTGAGCAGGGCTCAGCGGGGTTCGGCGGGGTTCCGCGTGGTCGGGCGGGTGCTGAGCGGGGTGGAGCGGCCGGCCGCACGCGCGACCGGAGCTTGGGGCGCCGGCGGTCAGGTACCGAGAGCGTCGGTCCTGCGCACGACGGCGATGACCGACCCGTAGTCGACGGCGACCTCGCCGTCGATCAGGGTCCGGCCGTGCAGGAACGCGTTGTCCCCGACGACGTGGTCGATGTGGGCGACGTGGCGCAGGATGTCGCCGGGGTGGGCCTGACGGTGGAAGGTGACGTCCCGGGCGGCGGCGAAGATCAGGCTGCCGTCGAGCTCCCGGCCGTCGCGCCGGATGCTCTCCAGCCACAGCACCGCGCCGCTCTGGCCGAAGGACTCGATGATCAGGGAACGGGGGTAGGCGTAGCGACGGCGGTCGGTGGTCTGCGCGATCCCGGCGTAGCAGGGTTCGGAGCCGGTGATCGCCTTGGTGGTGACGATGCGGGCGTGGTACTCGATCTCCTCGACGGTGTCGACCAGCAGGATCGGGTACCGGTGCGGAAGGACGCCGCGCAGGCGTGCGTGGTCATGCGGCACCGTCGACCTCCTCCTCGGTCAGCCGGAACTCCAGCGTCAGCCGCGCGGCCTTCTCGCCGGCCCCGTTGCGGCACTCCGCCCTGACGGTCAACAGACCGTCCCTGACGGGGGCGGGGGCGGCGGGGCCGTCCCCGACGGCGGCGGGCTCGGCCGAGGGCCGGGTGAGGGTGCACTCGCAGCGGACGTGGAGGGTGTCACCGGGGAGCATCGGGCGGCTGAACCGGACCGAGGTGATGGCCGCCAGCTCCAGCTCGAACGGGGTCCGGAAGGTCCGCTCGGCGAGGATCCGGACGGTCTGCGTCACCGATTCGACGACGAACACCCCGGGGTAGATGGCGAAGTCGGGGTAGTGCCCCTCCAGGTAGGGGTCGTCGGCACGGATCGCCTTGGTGGCGGTGATCACCTCGGGGGAGACGACCTCGTAGGAATCGACCGCGACCAGCGGCACCGCACGGTCCTTCGTCCTGCGATGCGGGGTCGCGGGCGGGGCGGCCGGCGGGGCGGCGTCCGGGATCGCGGGCGGGGCCGGCGGCGGGGTGGCTCTCATCGCGGCGCTCACAGGGTGATCCCGCCGTCGACCTGGATCACCTGGCCGGTGATGTAGCCGCCCCGCTCGGACACCAGGAACGAGACCAGATCGGCGACCTGCTGCGACGTCCCGAACCTCCGCATCGGAACCATCTTCAGCGCCTCGGCCCGGACCTTCTCCGAGAGCACCGCGGTCATGTCGGTCTCGATGAAGCCGGGCGCGACGACGTTGACCCGGATGCCGCTCCTGGCGACCTCCTTGGCCAGCGACTTGCTCAGGCCGTGCACACCGGCCTTGGACGCGGCGTAGTTCGTCTGCGCGGCGTTGCCGTAGACGCCGGCCACCGACGAGATGTTGACGACGACGCCTTCCCGGCGCTTCATCATGCCGAACACGACCGGCCGGCAGAAGTTGAAGGTCCCGTTCAGATTGGTGTCGATGACCACGTTCCAGGCCTCGGGCGGCATCAGGACCAGCGGGCTGTCGCGCACGATGCCGGCGGAGTTGACGAGCACGTGGGTCGGACCGAGCTCGGCCTCGGCGGCCTTGACGAAGGCCTCCACCGCCGGACCGTCCGCCACGTCGCACGGTGCGTGGTAGCACGCCGCGCCGTGCTCACGCACCAGCCGCTCGGTCTCCAGCGCGGCCTCACCGCGTTCGCGGTAGCAGAAGGCGATGTCGTAGCCGTCGGCGGCCAGTTGCACGGCCACCGCCCGGCCGATGCCCCGCGACGCTCCGGTGACGATCGCGGAACGCCGGCCACCGTCGGCGGTGTCAGCCTCGTTCAAATCCATGACGCCCTCGGGATTCAGTCGACGCGCCCGGGCCGGCGCGAGAGCGGCGGAGTGATCCGGTGCTGGGTCCCCGCGTTCGGTGTTCGCACTGCTGTGCGGCGGGGGGTGCGGGACCGAATCTAGGAGGCCGGACGGCGGCGCCGGCCGTTTCGTTCCGGAAGCTGCACACGGCGACAGGATGGTGAAGTCCCGCCCCGATCACCGCGCCGGCGGGCCGGCGGCCGTCGCCGTCACGCCCGACTCCGGGCCCGGTCCTGTCCTGTCCTGTCCTGTCCGAGAACCGACCGCACCGGGTGACGCTGCGCTTCGGTCCGGCTACCCGTGGGCACCCTTCCGGGCGGGACCGCTGATTCGAGGAGGACGGTATGCGTCAGGACGAGGGCAAGCGCTTCGGCGACCGGGCGGAGTCAGGTGCTCCCACAGCGGGCTCCCCGGGGGCCGCGGCCGCGGCAGGGGACACCGATCCCGAAGCCCCCTACCGCCGTTCCGCCGCGTTCCTCACCGACGAAGCCCTCGGCTTCCTCTTCCCCGCCGCCCTGCGCGCGGCCGCCGACGTGGGCGTGGCCGACCACCTCGCGGACGGCCCCCGCACACCCGCCGAACTCGCCACCGCGACCGGCACGGACGCCCGCAGCCTCCACCGGGTGCTGCGCCTGCTCGCCACCCGGGGCGTGGTGGCGGAGGACGACCTGGGCCGGTTCACGCTGACCGGCGCCGGACAGGCGCTGCGCAGCGACGTCCCCTACTCCGCGCGGGCCGCCGTCCGGATGCTCACCGACCGCACCATGTGGCTGCCGGCGGGAGAGTTGACGAGCTGTCTGACCGAGGGCACCGCGTCGTTCGAGGGCATCTTCGGCATGCCGTTCTTCGACCACTTCGCCCAGGACGCGCGGACTGCCGCCGTCTTCCACGTGGGCATGGCGGCGATGTCCGACCCGGAGAACGCGGTCATCCCGGCGGCCTACGAGTTCCCGGAGACCGGCACGGTCGTGGACGTCGGCGGCGGCCACGGCGGCCTGCTGCTGGAGGTACTGCGCCGGAACCCGGGCCTGGCGGGCGTCCTCTACGACCGCTCCCACGTCCTCGCCGGCCACCGCCTGGACACCGACAAGGAGATCGCGGGCCGCTGGACGCTGGCGGAGGGCGACTTCTTCACCTCCGTACCGCCCGGCGACATCCACCTGCTCAAGCGGATCACCCATGACTGGGACGACGAGACCTGCGTGACGCTCCTGGCGCACTGCCGCCGTGCCCTGCACCCGGGGGGCCGGGTCCTGGTCCTGGACGCGGTGGTCCCCCGGGGCAACGACCCTCACCAGTCCAAGACCCTGGACTTGATGATGATGGCCTCCCTCACCGGCCGCGAGCGGACGGAGGCGGACTTCGCGGAGCTCTTCGAGCGGGCCGGGCTGCGCCTGTCCCGCGTCATCCCCACAGCGACGGTCCTGTCGGTGGTGGAGGCGGTACCGGCCTGACGGACCGTTGCCGGGCGGGCGGGCGCGCGGGCGCCGCCCCCTGCGGCCCGCACCCCCGCGCTTGACACACTTCTTCGTATCGAGAATATTAGATGTGTCTTGCGGGGTCGTCGTATCGGAAGGAGCGTGGGGCGGTGGATCCGCTGGCCGTTCACAAAGCGCTCGCGAACCCGGCGCGCGCGGAGTTCCTGCGCTGGCTGAAAACGCCCGAGCGCTACTTCGACGAGGACTACTACCGCGAGCGCGGCGTGGGATTCCACATCGGCGTGTGCGTGACGGACATCCGGGAGCAGTCCGGGCTGGCCCAGTCGGTGGTCTCCGGCTACCTGCAGATCCTGCGGGACGCCGGGCTGCTCGAATCGGAACGCATCGGCAAGTGGACCTTCTACCGCCGCAATGAGGAGACGATCGCCGCGTTCGCCGCCTACGTGCGCGACGAGCTCTGAGACCTCCCCCCGTTCCGGTCCGGCGCCTCCCCGCGCCACCCTCGGACATTCCCGTTTTCCGGCATAACCCATCTAACTATCTAGATTTGTAGCTCGATTCGAGGAGCCCGCGGGCCGCCTCGGGGCCGAGCGCGGAAGGCTGCCATGCGAAAGACCGGTCTCGTCGTCCTGACCCTCGCCCTGGGGGTGTTCGGGATCATCACCACGGAGATGGGCGTCGTCGGCATCCTCCCCCGAATATCGGAGGAGTTGGGCGTCGCGCCGTCCACGGCCGGGTGGCTGGTCGGCGTCTTCGCGCTCGTGGTCGCCACCACCGGGCCGTTCATGACCCTCCTGGCCTCCCGCATCCCCCGCAAGACGGTCCTCGCGACCTCGCTCGCCGTGTTCGCCCTCTCCAACGCCGTCTACGCGCTGACCGACCGGTTCGAGGTGATGTTCCTCTTCCGGGTCGTCCCGGCCGTGTTCCACCCGGTGTTCTTCTCGGTCGCGCTCACCGCCGCCGCCCGGCTCGTCCCGGCGCAGCGCGCCACCCGGGCCGCGACCACCGTGTTCGCCGGCGTCACGGTCGGCTTCGCCTTCGGCGTGCCGCTCACCTCCTACCTCGCCGAACACCTCTCCCTCGCCGCCGCGTTCTGGTTCGGCGCGGGCGTCAACCTGCTCGCCCTCCTCGGCGTCCTGGCCCTCTTCCCGTCGATGCCGTCCGAGGAACGCCTCTCCTACGGCAGCCAGTTGCGGATCCTGCGGCGCCCCCGGCTCTGGCTGGCGGTGCTGGCCGTCGTGTCCGTGTTCGCGGCGATGTTCTCGGTCTACGGGTACTTCGCCGAATACCTGGAGCAGGTCACCCGGCTGAACGGCTCCCAGGTCGGCGCGGCGCTGATGGCCTTCGGGATCGTGATGGTCGCCGGGAACCTCCTCTTCGGCCGGCTGCTGGAACGCGCCCCGATCCGCACGGTGACGGCCTTCCCCGTCCTCTACGTGATCGTCTACGCCGTGGTCTACGCCGTCGGGCCGTGGACCGTCCCGATGGCCCTCGGCGTGCTGCTCTGGGGGGCGGTGCACTCGGGCGGGCTGGTCGTCACCCAGAGCTGGCTGGCCCGGGACGCCCAGGACGCCCCCGAGTTCGGCAACAGCCTCTTCATCTCCTTCTCCAACCTCGGCATCACCCTCGGCAGCGCGGCGGGCGGGTTCGTGGTGTCCTCACTCGGCACGCACCGGCTGCCCTGGGCCGGGGCTGCATTCGCCCTGGCTGCACTGGCCGCCGTCCTGCTCCGGCGGCGCCTCGGGTCCGCCACCCCGCCGCAGCGACCGGAGGCGGCAACCCCGGCCGCCACCGGCCGGCCGGCCACCGCCACCTCCGCCACCACTGCCGGCCACTGACGGCCGCTGACGGCGCGGGCAACCCCGGGCGAACCGGAAGCATCTGGTCCGATTGCGCTACGGGCCCGTACGGTCACCGAAACAACAAGATTCGGCCAGGGTCTGTCCGAAAATCGACCAGGGACCTAGGCTGCGGCGCGTGTCGATACTTCGAAGACTTCGCGCCTCCGGGCCCCGCATGCTCCCGGAACTCGACGACGTCAAGCTGGGCCGGGTGCGGCGGCAACTGACCTCCACCGGGATACCGGGCCAGAGCGGCATCCAGATCGACCAGATCGAGCGGCTGCTCCAGGAGACCGGCGCGGACTGGGACCGCCGCACCCACCGCCTCGCCGTGCTGGCCGAGGCGGCCGCGCCCTCGGGGCTCGCCCGCGCCTGGCGGATGCGCCGTCCGCACAGCGGCGACGCGATGGTCTTCGAGGCGTGGGTCGAGCTGGTCCGCGGCCGGCACGACGGACGGATGGCGGACGCCCGGTCCGTCGCCGCCGACTGCCGCCGCGCCGCCGAGGCGCTCCCCGAGGACCCCACCCCCTGGGTCGTGCTGCTCGGGGTCCTGCGCCTGATCCGGGCGGACACGCGCGAGCTGTTCCCCGTCTGGCACGAGGTGACGTCGCGCGACCCGTGGAACCGCGAGGCCCATCTTCAGATGCTGCGCTACCTCTCACCGGAGGAGTGCGGCTCGCGCAGCGGCCAGCTGGAGTTCCTGGACGCCGTCCGGTCCGGGGTGCCGTCGAACGCGCCGGCCGTGGGCGTGGAACTGACCGCCCTGATCGACGAGCACGCCCGTACCGTCGCCCGCGGCGGCGTCGAGGCCCTCCTGGTCCGCCGCCAGTGGACCAACCACCGGGCCACCAGGGCACTGGACACGGCGCTGGCGCGCTGGCCCCGCGCCGGGCACCTGCAGTACGCGGCCGCCCTGGCCGACCTCAACGTGCTGGCCTTCGCCCTGGTCCAGGCCGGCCGTCCGCGCGAGGGCGCCGGCCTCTTCGACCTGATCGGCGACACCGTCACGCCCTGGCCGTGGTCGCTCGACGGCGACCCGCTCCGACAGTTCGGCTACTGGCAGGCCAAGGCACTCGGCTGACCTCCGGCGGCGGGCGGCGGCAGCCTGCTCCCCTCCCTCCCCCGGGCTCCTTCCCGACCTCCTGTGCGGACGGTGCCGACCGCCCTCTAGGCTCGGGGCACACCGACCGGGGAGAGGACGCGAGCGAGTGGGCAGCTGGAAGAGGGCTCTGGACGCGGCCGGGATCGACGACCCCGGACTGCGCGAGGACTACAGCCGCCAGCGCCGGCAGGTGACGCGGTACAAGCGGGAGGCCGTGCTGGCCACCGGACTCCTCCTCCCGGCCCGGCTCGTACCGCACGTGATCGCGGCCACCGCCTACATGCACCGCACCGACACCCTGCTCGACAGCGGCCCGCTCGACGAGCGCAAGGCTGCGTACACGCGCTGGGAGCAGGAGGTGGCCGACGGCCTCGCCACCGGTGCGACCGACCACCCCGAGCTGCGCCCGCTGCTGCACACCGTCGCCGCGCACCCCGCGCTGCGCGACCGCGCGCTGGAGTACCTCGCCGGGGCCGTCGCCGACCTCGACTTCGCCGGGTTCGCCACCGAGGCCGACTACCAGCGCTACGTGGACGACTACTCCCTGCCCGCGTTCATGGTCGTCGCCACCCTGCTCGGCCCGGACGGCGACCAGACGGCCTACCGGGCCGCCTGCCGCACCGTCATCGACGCGAGCCAGCGGCTCGACTTCGTCAGCGACCTCGCCGAGGACCTCGCCGACGGCCGCCTGACGCTCCCCCGGCAGACCCTGGACCGGCACGGGGTCACCCGCACCGACCTGGAACAGGCCCGCGACCTCCCGGCCCTCCGGGCGCTGATCACCGAGCAACTCGACCAGGTCGACCGCACCCTCGCCGAGGGCCGCGCCGTGGTCGCCCTCGTCCCGCCCGCGCACCGCCCCATGGTCCGCTGCATGATCGGCCTGGACGAACTGACCAGCACCGCCGCCCGCGCCGACATCCCCGCCCTGCTGCACCGCTCCGCCGGCCCGGCCAAAGCCGCCGCCCTCCGCCTGCTCGCCCGCGAATACCTCCGGGCCCGCCGCACGAACCGCTGACCGCCGTCACCACGCCGGGTAATGCCGGGCCGACCCGGCGACGACGGTCTACCGTGACGGCACCCGCAGGGATGGCGGCGGAGCGGCGGCATCGCCTGGTTCTCCGGGGAGCAGCCGCTGACCCCGAGCTCCGTCCACGCCAACACCAAGCCCTGGACGAAACCCCCAGGTGCCCAAACCAGGTTCGCGCTCATGGACGGCGCCGTGGGCGGCCATGTCCGCCGCCTGCCGGCGACCGAGCACGTCGCCGCCCGGCAACCGTCCCTCCCCCGCTACGCGGCGACGACCGCCGGGGACCTGCAGCGCGTCATCGACGCCCCGCACTCCCTCTCGCAGGGTCCTTGTCGTACCTCGTGGTGATACCGCGCCACGCCTTGACCCTGTTGATCAGGCGTTCAACGGTGTTCCACTCCTTGTACAGATCGGCAACGTGCCCTGCGGGCTGCCCGCCCCTGGAGCGTCACACCAGCGCCTCCCAGCCGGGCCAAGTCGATACTCCGGCTGATTTCAGACAGGTTCTTCAGCATGAGTACAGCCGTCTTCGACGGCACTGTTCCGTGTAGCCACAGGTGTGCGCCTGATTCGCGGTTCTGGTACGGAACGTTAGTGCCGCTCGAAGGTGCGGATGACACCGGCGGGGAGGGTGGGGATGGCCTGAATAAGTGCGGGGATCTGGACGAAAATCGAGGACGGGTCGAGGATCTGACTGCCGGGCCGCTTTCACAGAGGCAGCGTCGATCTCCTCTCTACCGGGAAGGAAGTCCGAATGAAGCAAGCGCATCGTGCGGTCAAAAGCATGTTCGGTATCGCAATGGCCGCGACAGCGCTGGCCGGATTCGTCGCTCCGACCGCATCCGCCACTACGACCCAGGTCACGGCCAGCTGTTACGGGCTCGATTGCTACACATACGACCCGATCGACAAGGGCTGCAGCGCGGACGCCTACACCGCGGAGTCCATGGACACGGTGTACGGCACCATCGAGCTGCGCTACAGCCCTGCGTGCGCGGCGAACTGGGCTCGGATCTCCGGCGCCAAGAATGGGCAGGTTTTCTGGGTAGAGAATATGAGTAGTGGTTTCGATATTTGGCACGCTATCGGCTCCACTGGTTACGGTAATATGGTCGATGGCACAGTCCAAGCGCACGCCTGCGTCGAGGATGGCTATCACTGCACCGGTTGGCACTGAGGCCCCTCCGCCCGCTTGGAGATTCGGCCGATGTTCCGGCGGGATCGAGGTCTTCAGCTAGGGCACTGTGGGTAGCCTGTAGCGCTGCACCTGGACGGCCATTGGTTGTCAAGAGCGTGCGGCTGCCAAAGCGGCACGATGCCCGGTCAACGCGACCGCCCAGGTGGGGGTGACCATCGAGCCACACTCCACCTGGGTGATTCTGCATTTCTGCGGCCATGGACCCGGGCAGGCCGGTCCGGGCCCCGCAGCCAAGGATGCCGTTTGTCGTCTGCTTTTCGATTGGCTCCCGATCGACAGTCCGAAACTGCGAACCGCTGGCGACGTGTTGCCTTCAGACAGGTTCTTCAGCATGAGTACAGCCGTCTTCGACGGTACTGTTCCGTGTAGCCACAGGTGTGCGCCTGCTTCTCGGTTCTGATACGGAATGTTAGGTGCCGCTCGAAGGTGCGGATGACACCGGTGGGGAGGGTGGGGATGGCCTGAATAAGTGCGGGGATCTGGACGAAAATCGAGGACGGGTCGAGGATCTGACTGCCGGGCTGCTTCCACAGAAGCAGCGTCGATCTCCTCTCTTCCGGGAAGGAAGTCCGAATGAAGCACGCGCATCGTGCGGTCAAAAGCATGTTCGGTATCGCAATGGCCGCGACAGCGCTGGCCGGATTCGCCGCTCCGACCGCATCCGCCACTACGACCCACGTCACGGCCAGCTGTTACGGGCTCGATTGCTACACATACGACCCGATCGACAAGGGCTGCAGCGCGGACGCCTACACCGCGGAGTCCATGGACACGGTGTACGGCACCATCGAGCTGCGCTACAGCCCTGCGTGCGCGGCGAACTGGGCTCGGATCTCCGGCGCCTCGAACGGGCAACTCTTCTGGGTGGAGAATATTCGCGGCGAATGGATGAATTGGGATGCGATCGGGTCCACCGGTTACGGCAATATGGTCGACGGCACAATTCAGGCGCGTGCTTGCGTCGCAGACAGTTCCCACTGCACCGGTTGGCACTGACATTCCTTCCGCCCGCTTTGAGATTCGGGAGGATTGCAGGGATAGCGCAGTTGCCTGCCTTCAGCTGGGTCGGTGTGGTGCGTGATTACGGGCTGCTAGGCGTCGGAGCAGGCAGGGTTGCCCTCCACTCGGCAAGGAGCGTCGGGGATTATTGAACATCAGGAATAACCATCCCCGCCGCTATATGGAACAGCGAAGGGGACCGCCACCTGTTCGGTGGCGGTCCCCTTCGCTGCCGCGCTGGTCAGCGGCTGCCCCGGAACGGACAACCTGCCCGCACCCGGGCGAGTCGTGAAGCTCCCGCCCAGGCTGCAGATCTTGAATCCGCCGGAACATCAGCCACCGACTCTGCCAAGAACAGACAATTGCACTATCGTTACAATTCTCCCGAATATCCAAACGGACGCATGGAGAGTCTCAGTGCCAACCGGTGCACGTTGTGCCGTCGGAGAAGCAAGCGCGAGCCTGACTCCTTCCATCAACCATATTTCCGTAACCGGTGGAGCCGATCGTCATCCAGTACGCGATTTGACCATTCGAATTCTGTACCCAGAACCGCCGCTCGTCCGAGGCGCCGGAAACTCGAGCCCAGTTCGCCGCGCACGCAGGACTGTAGCGCAGCTCGATGGTGCCGTACACCGTGTCCACCGACTCCACGGTGTAGGCGTCCGTGCTGCAGCCCATTTCTATCGGGTCGGACTGCCAGCAGGAGGACCCGTAACAGCCGGCCGTGACGTGGGTCGTAGTGGCGGATGCGGTCGGAGCGGCGAATCCGGCCAGCGCTGTCGCGGCCATTGCGATACCGAACATGCTTTTGACCGCACGATGCGCGTGCTTCATTCGGACTTCCTTCCCGGAAGAGAGGAGATCGACGCTGCCTCTGTGGAAGCAGCCCGGCAGTCAGATCCTCGACCCGTCCTCGATTTTCGTCCAGAGCCCCGCACCTATTCAGGCCATCCCCACCCTCCCCACCGGTGTCATCCGCACCTTCGAGCGGCACCTAACATTCCGTATCAGAACCGAGAAGCAGGCGCACACCTGTGGCTACACGGAACAGTACCGTCGAAGACGGCTGTACTCATGCTGAAGAACCTGTCTGAAGGCAACACGTCGCCAGCGGTTCGCAGTTTCGGACTGTCGATCGGGAACCAATCGAAAAGCAGACGACAAACGGCATCCTTGGCTGCGGGGCCCGGACCGGCCTGCCCGGGTCCATGGCCGCAGAAATGCAGAATCACCCAGGTGGAGTGTGGCTCGATGGTCACCCCCACCTGGGCGGTCGCGTTGACCGGGCATCGTGCCGCTTTGGCAGCCGCACGCTCTTGACAACCAATGGCCGTCCAGGTGCAGCGCTACAGGCTACCCACAGTGCCCTAGCTGAAGACCTCGATCCCGCCGGAACATCGGCCACTGACCCCACTGAAGACAAGGGGCTGTGCTATCAATGCAAATCCATGGCGGGCGAAGGAGTCTCAATGCCAACCGGTGCAACTTCCGTAGTCTTGAACGCAGGCGCGTGCTTGGACTGTGCCATTGACCATATCTCCGTAACCGGTGGAACCGATCGCATTCCAAAACACGTAATCACCATACTTGTTCTCTACCCAGAAAATCCGCCCGTTCGAGGCGCCAGAAATCCGAGGCCAGTTCGCCGCGCACGCAGGACTGTAGCGGAGCTCGATCGTGCCGTACACCGTATCCACCGACTCCACGGTGTACGCGTCCGTACTGCAGCCCATTTCTATCGGGTCCTTTGGTTGGCATGAGGCGCCGTAGCAGCCGGCCGTGACCTGGGTCGTAGCGGCGGATGCGGTCGGAGCGACGAATCCGGCCAGCGCTGTCGCGGCCATTGCGATACCGAACATGCTTTTGACCGCACGATGCGCGTGCTTCATTCGGACTTCCTTCCCGGAAGAGAGGAGATCGACGCTGCCTCTGTGGAAGCAGCCCGGCAGGCAGATCCTCGACCCGTCCTCGATTTTCGTCCAGATCCCCTCACATATTCAGGTCATCCCCACCCTCCCCACCAGTGTCATCCGTACATTCAAGCGGCACCTAACGTTCCGTATCAGAACCGAGAAGCAGCTGGATACCCGTGCCTACACGGAACAGTGTCATCGAACAGGGCTGTTCTCATGCTGAAGAACCTGTCTGAAATCAGCTGGAGTATCGACTTGGCCCGGTCATACCACCCCGGCTGCCGTGCGCTGCCCTGCAGATGCGGTCACCGTCACCACACAGCGAGAAGGATCGTGCGGGAGCGCGTCAAACGGAGTCGAACGTGCGTGACAGGAGGCCCGCGCCTGCACCGCAAGCCGTGATCAGGTCAAGGGACACAACGCCGAGGCGACGGCGCTGGCTCCGCCCGTAGGAGCATCAGCATGAGGCTGTAGTTCGTGGCCACCCGCTCCCATGCAAGGCGGTGTCGGCGACGCCCAGCGCCAGACCGTCGGTGGGCGGACCTCGGTCGCGGTCGCCCTTGCCGGCCCGCTCGGCACGGGCGGCCTCGGCCAGGGCCGCGGTGACTGGCTCCCATTCCCGGGCTGCTCGGCGACCGTCACAGCGGTGTCGAGCGGGGCGTCGTGGTGGAGGAACTCCAGGGCCGTCGCCCGCGCGTGGAGTTCCAGGGCGAGCGCGGCCGTCCCAGCCCGGGCCGTTGTCACGGTCGCCGAGACGCAGTGCCCGCGGACGGTCTGCGGGCGGCGTGTCGAGGACGACCGCCAGCCACCCCCGAGGCCGGCGCCAGACCGTCCTCGGGGAAGTACCCCCACCCTGCCGCCGGAACGGGCCTCCGCCGCGGCGCAGCGGAACGCTCCGCGCTCGATCCGGGGGCGGTGGGACAGACAAGTGGGTCGAACTCGGAACCCTGCATCTGTTGGCCGGCGCCAACGTGCAGGCCGACAACTCCATCCGGACCGGGACGAAGCCGTGGCATTCGATGCCATAGCCTTCGTCCCGGCCTCGTCCCGATCCAGCACCGCCCTTTGCCAAAAGGATTGACGTGACGTCACCTTCGCAACCGGCCTGACACCAGCCGCCCCGGGACGCGTTCGGGCGCCCCGGGGCCGTCCGGTCAACCGCACGCCTGCGCGAGCCTCGACCACCCCGGAGCGGCGCCGGCGTCCGCCACCGCCTGGCTGGACGCCATGGAACCCCGGGTGGCCAACGCGTTCACGTCCGGGCAGGGCACCGTCATCGACAGCCCGCTCTACCGCTCCGGCCCGGTCGCGACCGTGCTGCAGAAGGCACGCGACTCCTCGTACGGCGGCGACTACTACCACCTGTACTCCTTCGACACCGGTTCGAGTTGATCGGCGCTGTTGAGCGGTGCCGACGATCGCGGGCGGCACCGCCCACCTCACCCGCACCGGCGGCCGAGGGCAATCTCCGTACCGGCCGAGTTCTCCCAGCACGACCGGACCGCCACTCCACTCCACTCCACTCCACTCCACTCCACTCCACTCCACTCCACCAGCGGAACCCACCGAGTGGGCCCTGGTGGACTACTGGGTCTTCGATGACCTGTCGCAGTGAAGGTTGAGCGATGTCGCGCTGGAAGCTTGGCGCCCTATTCCGCTTCGCTCGACTGCTCGGCGGAGTGGGAGCG
The DNA here is from genome assembly GCF_042882445.1 of Kitasatospora sp. NPDC058218. Lineage (NCBI taxonomy): Bacteria > Bacillati > Actinomycetota > Actinomycetes > Kitasatosporales > Streptomycetaceae > Kitasatospora > Kitasatospora sp. NPDC058218. The sequence goes on from NZ_JBHVWC010000011.1 coordinate 77,112, forward strand.
TCGATGGGCTGCGACTCGCTCGCGGGTCGCGCATCGGCGGGAGCAGTAGCGACGCTCCGGGCCGCTGCCCTGAGTGATGAAGACGTTCTGGCAACTGGGTGATGCGCAGATCCTGCCAGGCGGGCGTTGGCGGTCCCAGACGAGAACGGTCAGGGCCATGCAGGACGAGGCGAGGAGCCACTCGTCCCAGGGGGCGTCGTCGTCGCGGTCGAGGTGGGGATGCCAGGGGGTGGTCCCGCCGTGCGAGGTCAGACGGAGCGGTCCGGTGTGGTCCTTGAGGAGGTGGTTGAGGGCGGCCGCGGCGTCATCGGCGTGCTCAGCGGCGAAGACTTGCCGCAGCAGTGCGGCGGCTGCGTGCATCCCGGCAACGTCGCGGGTGGTGAGGTCGATGGGGTCGGTCTCGCCGTGGTCGCGGAGCACGTCGGCGACTACGGCCAGGTCGGGGCGGTCGTCAGCGAGAGCGTTGATCAGGGCGGCGGTCCGTCGAGCCGTGGTCAGCACGGAGTGCCGGGTGGCCCAGTCGTTGCTGTTGGAGAGCACCCGTGGAATGTAACGCATCTTGCTGAGTTTTGAGTTACCTCCGTAACGTCTCGCCAATGAGAAGGCGTTACTCACTCCACTTGTATCTCGCCGGAGCAGTGGCAGCTCGTGCCGGGGACGAGATGTCAGGACCGGCGCTGATGCTGGCAGGATTTGCCGTGGCCGGATCGACCGTCGAAGCGTCGTCGCTGCTTGCGGGCGTCACGCTTTCTGCCGCGGTCGGGGGACCTGTACTCGGGGCGCTCCTCGACAGAGCAAGGCGGCCGGGACTCCTGCTGGCCGGGGCCCTCGTCATGTATGCGGCGGGGCTGGGGGTGATTCTCGTGGGACTCGGCCGGTTGCCGTTCGCCGTCACCATCGTGATCGCCGTGGTGACAGGGCTGCTGGGGCCGGCCCTGTCGGGTGGATGGACGGCTCAACTGCCTCGTGTGGTGCTTGGCGACCACCTGCCCCGGGCGAACGCGCTCGATGCCATGACGTTCAGCGTGGCGAGTCTGGCCGGTCCGGCTCTCGCGGGCGGCGTGGCAGAGGTGTTGGGAGCCCCGTCCGCCGTGGTGATCTCCGTGGCGCTCGTCACCTTGGCACTGCCCGCCGCATGGATGCTGCCCGCCCGTCCCCCTCGGGCTCGGGGCACTCGGAGGACCTCGGCCATCAGCGACCTTGCCGCCGGAATGCGGGTCATCGTCGAAAGGCCGTCGTTGGCCCGGGCAACCCTCAGCTCGGTCGTTTCCTGCGTCGCCCAGGGCATGCTGACGACGTGCATCCCGCTCTTGGGCGAACGTGTTCTGGGCGGAGCCGGCCGTGGCGCGGTGCTGCTCTCCTGCGCGGCTGTCTCCGCCCTGGCGGCCAACGCCGTACTCGCCCGGTTTCCGCGTGCAGTCGCCCCCGACACGATCATCTGGGCCAGTGCCCTTGTCCAGGCTGCCGCCCTGGCCCTGGCCACCATGGGGTCACCCGTGGTGCTCATCGTGGCCGTACTCGTAGCGGGGATCGGCGAAGGACCCCAGCTGACCGCTTTGTTCGCCATCCGCCACCGGGAGGCCCCGGACCACTTGCGAGGCCACATCTTCACCACTGGCGCCAGCTTGAAGATCACCGGATTCGCCCTGGGGGCAGCAGTTGCCGGACCCGTCGTGACCTGGTCCCTTCCAGGCGCCTTGGCCATCGCAGCGAGCGTGGCGGTCCTCGCAGCACCGGCCTTCTTCGCCGTCCCGTCGGCAACCGCCGACTCGTCCGAAGGTCGTGCGATGTCGACGTGAGCGCATTCATCGAAGGCTCGCCCTGCTGTTCCGGAGAAGGACGAAGAGCAGGTCGAGTCACCGCTCCTGGCCACTGTCGCTCGCGAACCCGTGGCGGAGCCGCGCCTTCCTGCGGAGCTCGTAGAGCTTGTCGCGGCAGGAGTTTGAGCAGGTGGCCCTCCCACCACAGGGCCTTCTCCCGCCCGGCCGGTGGGCTCACGTGGCGCGCGGGTGGCGCGGCCCGGCCATCAGACGCAACTCATTCGCATTAGGCTGGGCGTATGAGTGCCAGAGCAACCAGCCGCCCCGGCGGGCGCAGCGCCCGGGTCCAGCAGTCCGTGCACCAGGCCGTGCGGGACATCGAGGCCGAACTGGGGCGGGACGCGCTCACCGTGCCCCTGATCGCCACCCGCGCGGGGGTCACGCCGTCCACCGTCTACCGGCGCTGGGGGGACCTGCGGGAACTGCTGTCCGACGTGGCCGTGGAGCGGCTGCGCCCCGACGCCCCGCCGGCCGATCACGGCAGCCTGCGGGCGGACCTGGAGGCGTGGGCGGTGCAGTTCGCCGAGGAGATGTCCTCGACGGCGGGCCGCACGTACCTCCGCGACGCCCTGCTGGGCGACCCCGAGCAGGGCAACGCGGCCCGCTGTTCCGACTACGCCGCCGAGCAGTTGAAGGCCATCGGCGTGCGCGCGGCCGGCCGCGGGGAGGCCGTGCCCGACGTGGAGAGGCTGCTGGACGTCGTCGTCGCCCCGCTGATGTACCGGCTCCTGTTCCGCTCCTCGGACCTGTCGGCGGCCTACACCGACGACCTGGTGGCGGCGGCGGTCGGCCCTGCCGCACCCCTCCGCCCCTCCAAAAGCTAAGCAGTTGCGTTCCAGGGCTCCGCAACTCTAGAGTACTTAACGCAAAGACTTCGCATTAAGGCTCGGAGGTGCTTCCATGACCGGCGTCGCCGCCCCGCCGTTCACCGCCGACGGCGAGTCAGGCGCGCTGCCACCCGGCACCCTTCGGTCGGGCCCCGCCGCCGGGTCGATGAGTGGATCTTGCATCGAGCCACCCTGACGGTAGACTTCGCCGACCCGTCCCGACCCAGGAACCGACACCGTTGCCCAGCGTGCGAGCTTCCCGCCCCAGCATGGCAACGGACGTGGCGCTCGATCGTCCGCACACGGCGCACGGGAACACGGGCCGCCACCCCTGCCACGCACCGGCGGGCGGAGCGCACCGCCTCCCCCGGGTCACCCGAACTCCCCTTCCTCCCGCGGATCCTGACCCCGGGTGCCAGCGAGTCGACCGTCGCTTACCGCCGGACTGAGAGCCGGCGAGCGGACCCCCGTCGGCCGGGCCCTCCCACCCCGCCGGCGCCAGTCCTGACTGCTCACGGTCACCGAAGCCCGACGCCCCCGACGCTCCCGCCACACCCGACGCCCCCGCCGCCGGTTCCCCCGAGAGGTCCGCCATGCCCGTGGTCGATCCCCGCTTCAGCATCCTCTCCGAGGACTTCGCCGCCGCCCCCCACCGGCACTTCGCCCGGCTGAGGGAGCGGTCACCGGTGCACTACGAGCCGGAGATCGACAGCTACTTCCTCTCCCGCCACCAGGACGTCCGGCGGGTACTGACCGACCACGACGCGTTCACCACCGAGACGCTGCAGGTGCGCGCCGAGCCGGTGATGCGCGGGCCGGTCCTCGCGCAGATGACCGGGGCCGAGCACACCGCCAAGCGGAAGATCGTCGTCCGGGCCTTCACCGGTCCGGCCCTGCAGGACCAGATACGCGCCGTCCACGCCAACGCCGCCGAACTCCTCACGCCGTTCCTCCCGCTGGGCCGGATCGACCTCGTCAACGACTTCGGCAAACCCCTCGCCGTCCGCGTGACGCTCGACGTCCTCGGGCTGGACCGGAACGACTGGCAACAGGTCAGCGCCTGGCTCGGCGGGGTGGGCGAGTTCATCACCGGCATCGTCCTCGCTCCGGAGCGCCGTCGACACTGCCTGGACTGCGCGGAGCAGTTGGAGGCCTACCTCGTCCCGATCATCGAACAGCGGCGCCGCCACCCCGGCGCGGACCTGATATCGAAGCTGTGCACGGCCGAGTTCGACGGCATCGCCATGAGCACCCGCGACGTCACCGCGCTGGTCATCAACGTCCTGATCGCCGCCGTCGAGCCCGCCGACAAGACCCTCGCCCTCCTCTTCAAGCACCTGATCGACCACCCCCGCCAGCTGGCGCGGGTCCGCCGGGACCCGACCCTGCTCCCCGCCGCGATCGCCGAGACGCTGCGGTACACCCCGCCCGTCCAGCTCATCCCCCGCCGGGCCGAGCAGGACGCCGAGTTCGCCGGCACCGCCGTGCCGGCGGGCGCCACCGTCTTCTGCATGATCGGCGCGGCCAACCGCGATCCCGACGCGTTCACCGCCCCGGACGCCTTCGACCTCCACCGCCCGGACCTGGGCACCGCTCGCTCCTTCACCGCCGCCGCCCAGCACTTGTCCTTCGGCACCGGACTCCACCAGTGCCCCGGTGCGGCCTTCGCCCGCGCCGAGATCGAGACCGTGGCCGCCCTGCTGCTCCCCCTGCTCGACGACGTCCGCTTCAGCCCCGGTTTCCGTTACCGGGAGACCGGCCTGTACACGCGCGGGCCGGCCGCCCTGTCGCTGGACTTCGCCCCGGTCCGCGACCGCGTCACCGACCAGGCGGACGGCCGGCCCCCGGGGCACGTCAGGTGACGGCACCGCGAGGCCCGGAGGGGACCTCCGGACGACATCGTCCGGAGCCGGGACACGGAAAGCCCGGGCACGGGAAAGCCGGGACACGGAATGCCCGGACACGGGACACGGGAAAGGGGAACTGCTGTGGTGTCCGTCGGAGAGAGGCTGAGCAACGCGCGGGTGCAGGCGTTCATCGGCCGGGACGAGGAACTCGGGCGCTTCGCGCAGGCTCTGGCCGGGGATCCATCGGCGCCGGTCGCGTTCTACCTGTTCGGACCGGGCGGCATCGGGAAGTCGACGCTGCTGCGACGGCTGGCGGACCACGCCCGGGCGACGGGCCGGCTGCTCGTCGAACTCGACGGCCGTTTCGTCAGCCGGGACCCGGCCGCCTTCGAGCGTGCGGCCGGCCCCTTCCTCGACGTCGCCGGCACAGTGCTGTTCGTGGACTCCTTCGAGCACTGCCAGTGGCTGGAGAGCTGGCTGTGGCACCACTTCCTGCCGCGCGCCGCGGACGGCGCCCTGGTCGTCCTCGGCGGTCGGATCGCGCCGCAGCCGCAGTGGACCGCGGACCCCGCCTGGGCGGGGCTCCTGCACGTGACCGAACTGACGCCGTTCTCCGCGGACCAGGCCCTGAGCCTGCTGGCCACCGCGCAGGTCCGGCCCGAACTGCGGGAGCGGGTGCTCCGTTTCGCCGGGGGCAATCCGCTGGCGCTGTCCCTCGCGGCGGCAGCGGGTTCGGCGGGCTGGAGCGGCGAGGAGATCTGGACGCCCTCGGCGGACGTCCTGCGGACCCTGCTGGCGGGGTTGATCGGAGAGGTGCCGTCGGCGGCGCACCGCCGCGCCCTGGAGGTGGCGGCCCAGGCCTATTCGACCTCCGAGGAACTGCTGGCCGCGGTCCTGCCCGAGGAGGACGCCCACCTGCTCTTCGCCTGGCTGAGGGACCTACCCTTCATCGAGTCCACGCACCGCGGACTCCACCCGCACGACGCCGCCCGCGAGACGCTGGCCGCCGACCTGCGCTGGCGGGCGCCCAACGCCTTCGCGGCCATGCGCCAACGGTTGGCGGAGGAGTACCTGCGCCTGCTGCGCGAGGCTCCCGAGGACCGGGTCTGGACCGTCACCGACGAGCTCTTCCACCTCTTCCGCGAGGGCGAGATCGTGGCCCGGCTGCGCACCTGGTCCCGCGAGGACGAGGTGCACGACCGTCCGCTGCATCCGGACGACCTCGACGTCGTGCTGCGCATGGCCGAGGAGACCGAGGGCCCGGCCTCGGCGGAGCTGGTCCGCTACTGGATCGAGCGCCAGCCCCGGGCCTTCAGCGTCTACCGACTGGTGCGCACGGGCCGGATCGTGGCGTTCACGGCCCGACTCGCCCTGCCGGCCCCGGCCGATCCCCTGGACCTGGCCACCGATCCCGTCGTGGCGGCCGCCTGGGAGCACACCGACGCCACCGCGCCGGTCAGCCCCGGCGAGCACATCGGCATCAGCCGCTTCTCGGTCTACCCCGAGCGCTACCAAATCCCCTCCCGCGTCATCGACCTGAGCAGTTCCCGCGCCCAGGCGGAGTCCGCCCGGGCCCGCGGCCGGGCGTACGGCTTCGCCGTCTGGCGGGACGCCGACGCCTGGGCCGCCCGGGTCAAGGGCAGCCTCGCCGACACCGGTGCGCGGCCGCGGGTCGGTGACCACACCTACGGGCTGTTCGGCGTCGACTGGCGTCAGGTGCCCGTCGAGACCTGGCTCCGCCACTTCATATCGGCCACCGAGGTGCCCGCCCCCGCCGGGCCGCCGGGCCTCTCACGCACCGCGTTCGACCAGGCCGTGCGCGAAGCCCTGCCGCACTGGCGCGATGCGGCCGCCTTCGCCGCCTGCGCCCTGACCCGCACCCGTCTGGCGGCCGACCTCACCGACCCTGTCGAAGAGCTGCGTGCCCTGCTGCGCCGGAGCGTCGACGACCTCGCCCGCGACCCGCGCGGCGTGCGCGCCCGGGAGGCCCTGACGGCGGGCTACCTCTCCGGCGCACCTACTCAGGAAGCCGCCGCCCGCCGCCTCGGCCTGCCGTACGGCACCTTCCGGCGCCATCTGCGCCAGGGCCTGGACCTGCTCTGCGAAGCCCTCTGGCAGCAGGAACTGCACAGCCCCCGATAGGAGTTCGCGGCATCGGAGCACCGCCCTGACCCTCCGTCAGGGCAGTGCTCCGCCGCGCCCGCGGGGCGCACCGGGCGCGAGCCCGACCCGTCCGGGGCTCCGGCACCGGACGGGTGCGGACCCCGGGGAACGTGGCCCAAAGGCTCCGGGGCGCGCGGCCCAAGGCTCCGGGGCACGTGGGCCGAGGTGCCGGGAGGCGCCCCAGGACGCCGGGGCGGGTGCGGGTTCCGGCTGACGCCGCGTCCGGCTGTCGGTAGCATTTCACATGTCACAGATGATGCGATGATCGGCCGGCCAGGAGGCAGGAACAGTGCACGATCCGTTCGACGACCCGCAGGGGCGCTACCACGTCCTGCGCAACGACACCGCCGAGTACTCGCTGTGGCCCCGGGAACTGACGATCCCCCACGGCTGGCACGCCGTGCTGACGGACCTCGGACGGGACGAGGCGATCGCCGCCGTCGACACCTTCCCGCCGCAGGGCCGGGCCGGCTCGACCGCGGCAGCCTGGGTGCTCGACCCCCTCGAAGCGCTCACCCGGCACGCCGCCACCCGGCCGCAGAGCCTCGCCGTGCTGACCCGCGACCGCGCGGGCACCGTCGACCGCCTGACGTACCGACAACTGGACCGCCGGGTGAGCGCACTGGCCCGACGGCTGGCCGACCACGGCGTGGCACCGCGCGACCGGGTGGCCGTCGCGCTGCCCCGGGGCCCCGGGCTGGTGGTCGCCCTGCTCGCCGTCCTCCGGGCCGGCGCCGCCTACCTGCCGCTCGACCCCGGCTTCCCGGCCGACCGGATCGCCCTCACCCTTCAGGACGCCGCTCCCCGGCTCCTCCTCACCGACCCCGCCGGACGCACGCTCGCCCCCGAGGGCCTGCCGGTCCTGCTGGCCGGCGCCGACGACCCCGCCCCCGCCGGGGCGCGGGGCGCCGCCCCCTGGGAACCGCCGGCCCCCGACCCCGGGTTGCCCGCCTACGTCCTGCACACCTCGGGCTCCACCGGCCGCCCCAAGGGTGTGGTGATCGGCCGGGGCGCCTACGCGCACGCCCTCGCCACCCTGACCGAGCGCCTGGGCATCGGCCCCGGACAGCGCGTGCTCGCCGCGACCACCGTCGCCTTCGACATCGCCGGCCTGGAGCTCCTCGGCACCCTGCTGGCCGGCGCCACCGTCGTCCTCGCCGACTCCGAACAGAGCGGTGACCCGGTGGCGCTCGCCGAACTCGTCGCCGCCACCGGCGTGGGCGTCGTCCAGGCGACCCCCTCACTCTGGCAGGGCCTGCTGGCGGGCCGGCCCGAACGGCTGCGCGGCGTCCGGGCCCTGGTCGGCGGAGAGGCGCTCCCCCGGGCCCTCGCCGACCGACTGCTGGCGGTGGCGGTGGACGTGACCAACCTCTACGGGCCGACCGAGACCACCATCTGGTCGCTGACCGCCCCGGTCGAGGCCGGCACCACGGCGCCGGCCATCGGCACTCCCCTGCCCGGCACCGGCGTACGGGTGCTCGGCGCCGACCTGCGGCCCGTGCCGGCCGGCGCCGAGGGCGAGCTGTACCTCACCGGCCCCACCCTCGCCCAGGGCTACCTCGGCCGCCCGGGGCTCACCGCGACCCGGTTCGTCGCCGATCCGGCCGGCGCGCCCGGCGGCCGGATGTACCGCACCGGCGACCGCGTCGCGCTGGGCCCCGACGGCAGCGCCGAGTACCGGGGGCGCGCCGACGACCAGGTCAAGATCCGCGGCCACCGGATCGAACCCGGCGAGATCGCCGCCGTCCTGCTCGCCGACCCGGCGGTCCGTCAGGCGGCCGTCGTCGCCCGCGGTGACGACCCGGAGCGCCTCGGGCTGGTCGCCTACCTCGCCCCCGAGCCCCCCGCCGAGCGGGAGCCCGTCACCGAACGGCTGCGCGAACGGGCCCGGCGCGCACTGCCCGGCTACATGGTCCCCGCCGCGTACGTCTGGCTGGACCGCCTGCCCGTCACGCCCGGCGGCAAACTGGACCGCAAGGCGCTGACCGGCCCGGGCTACGCCCCACGACTCGCCGCGCGCGCCGAGGGCCGGCCCGCCGAGGGCCCGCTCGAAGAGGCCGTGGCCGAGCTGTTCGCCGAGGTGCTCGGCGGCGGACGCCTCGGCGCCGAGGACGACTTCTTCGCGCTGGGCGGCAACTCGCTGCTCGCCGCCCGTCTGATCGCCCGACTCGACGAACGGCTCTCGCTCGAACCCACCCTGCGCGACCTGCTCGCCGCGCCCACCGTGGCGGGCCTCGCCGGCCGGCTGGCCGAACTCGCCGGGCCGGCCCCCGCGCACCCGGCCGAGCCCGGGGCCACCACACGGCCGGACCGACCGGACGGGGCTGCGAATTTCCCTGAGAACGAACCCGAGAACGAACCGGGGAACGAGCCCGGGAACGGGCACCCCCCGCTGACCGCCAACCAGCGCCGCCTCTGGTTCATCGACCTGCTGGAAGGCCCCGGCCCGCGCTACAACCTGCCGCTGGCCGTCGAGTTGAGCGGGTCGCTGGACACCGCCGCGCTCCGGGCCGCCCTGGGCGACCTGACCGACCGCCACGAGCCCCTGCGCACCCTCCTCCCGGACGACGACGGAGACCCGTACCAGCTGATCGTGCCCGCCGAACAGGCCCGCCCCGACCTGGTCGAGCACCACCTCGCCCCGGCGGAACTGGACGAGAGGCTGCGCCGGGCCGTCCGGGACGTCTTCGACGTGGCCGTCGACCTGCCGCTGCGGGCCTCGCTCTGGCACACCGGCCCCGACCGGGCGACCCTGCTGCTCCTGCTGCACCACACCGCGGCCGACGGCTGGTCGTTCGGCCCGCTGCTGCACGACCTGCTCACCGCCTACCGGGCCAGGCTCGCCGGCCCGGTCCCCGAACTCCCACCGCTGCCGGTCCGGTACGCCGACCACGCCCGACGGCGTCACCACACGGCCCCGGCCGAGGCCGGGCGGCACGACGCGTTCTGGCGCACCGCCCTGGCCGGGGTGCCCACCGAACCCGTCCTGCCCACCGACCGGCCCCGGACCGAGGACGACGACGGCGCCGAACGGATCCCGCTGGACGTCCCCGCCGACCTGCACGCCGGACTGGCCGACCTCGCCCGGCGGCACGGCTGCACGGTCTTCATGGCGGTGCACGCCGCCCTGGCCGGGCTGCTCGACCGGATCGGCGCCGGCCCCGACGTGGTCCTCGGCACGGTCGTGGCCGGCCGCCCGGAGCGCGACCTGGCGGACCTGGTCGGCTTCTTCGCCGAGACCCTGGTGCTGCGCACCGACGTCTCCGGCGACCCCTCGGCGGCCGAACTGCTGACCCGGGTACGGGAGGCGGACCTGGAGTTCCTGGCCCGCCAGGACACCCCGTTCGACCGGGTGGTGGCGCTCGCCGCGCCGCCCCGGAGCACCGGTCACCACCCGCTGTTCCAGGTCCTGCTGGCCTTCCAGGTCGCACCGGCGCCGTTGCCCGAGAGCCCCGGCCTGAGCGTCCGGGCGCGCGAACTGGGCACCGGCACCGCCAAGGTGGACCTCCTCTTCACCCTGACCGAGCACACCGACCCGGCGACGGGGCGCCCGGCCGGCATCGCCGGCGAGCTGGAGTACGCGAGCGCCCTCTTCGAGGCGGCCACCGCCCGGCGGCTCGCCGACGGACTCCTCACCCTGCTGCGGGCCGCCGTCGACCACCCCGACAGCCCGCTGCCGCCGGTCGGCCCGGCCCGCTGAGCCACGACACGCGGCCCGCGCCCCGGGAGGGGGCGCGGGCCGCGTGGTGGCGGGCGGTGGGTGTCCGTCAGGCGGCCACCGCGGCCGGGGCCGCCGCCACCGCGAGCGCGCTGAAACGGCGGAAGCACCAGCCCTGGGCCAGGACCAGGGCCAGATTGACCACGGCCAGGGTGCTCCAGAGCGCGGTCAGCCCGCCGTACGAGGCCGCCGGGCCGGCCGCGACGGCCAGCACGCCGTATCCGGCGGCGAAGCAGAGCATGCTCGGCAGCGTCCGCCGGACCCCGATCAGGCCGAAGCCGAACAGTGCCTGGACGGCATCCGCCAGGGTCGCGGCCAGCACCAGCGGCAGCAGGTCGACCAGGCCCGAGCGCACCTGCGGATCGGTGCTGAACAGCTCCAGCACCGGGCCGTGCAGCAGCGTCAGCACCCCGGCCAGCAGCACCACCGCACCGGCCGCGACGACGAGGCCGGCGCCCACCCCCGAGCGCACCCCCGGCAGGTCCTCCTCCTTCAGCCGGTCGGCCACCACCGGCACCACCGCCTGCCCCACCGCGACGGCGGCGGTGAAGACCAGGTTCACCAGCGAGACCGCCACGCTGTGCACGGCGGCGTCCTGGGTGCCGATCCGGGCGGCCGAGAAGGCCAGCACACCCAGCACCGCGAACTTGATCAGCACGGTCGCGGCCAGCGGGATCCCGACCCGCGCCAGCGCGAACACCTCGGCCGGCTGCGGCCGGCCCAGCCGCAGCGGCTGACCGGCCAGCTGCGGGACCTTGCGCAGCGCCGTCTGCGCGACCACCGCGCTGATCAGGCCGGAGGCGAGCATCGCGATCCCGGCGCCGTTCAGGCCGAGCGCCGGCAGCGGCCCGGGGCCGCCCACCAGCAGCAGCGACAGCACCACGGCGGTGCCCGTACCGGCGAGCCCGGCCCGCATCACCAGCCGGCCGCGGCCCAGACCGATCAGCGCCGAGGCCGCGGTGGTGGACAGCGCCACCGTCAGCGTGTCGAGCGCCAGCAGCAGCGGGAAGAAGCCGAGCTGGTCGACGGTCTCCCCCGGCACCCCGCCGAGCCGGGCGATCAACGGCACGCAGACGACCGCGAGCGCACCCAGGCCGCCGGTGACCACGGCCAGCCACATGCCGTTGCGCAGGACGGTCAGCAGCTCCCGGGGGCTGTCCTGGTGCTCCGTCACGAAGGGCATCACCCCGCGCTGGGCGCCCGCGATCGCGGCGGTGGCCGGGCCGAAGACGGCCATCGTCACTCCGAGGGCCGCCAACGAGGCGGTGCCGTGGTGGCCGAGGAGGGCGGTGTCCACCAGGGCGCCGGCCGAGGCCGCGATCATCGTCAGGTAGAGCGGCAGCGCCGCACCGGCGATTCTCCTGATGGCGGCCCCGGCCGTCGGCGGTCCGTCGTTCGTTGTCACCGGGTTGCTCCTGTAGGTCGGTGGTGTGCGGGGAGGGGCGGACACGCCCTGGGGCGTCTCACAGGTGTTCGCTGCGGCGGCGCAGCTCGGCCAGGGTGCGCAGGGACGCCAGCACCTCGTCGGTGCCGACGCCGAAGTCGATCAGGCAGGCGATCTCGTCGACCCCGATCTCGGCCAGCGATTCGACCAGCGGCAGGGCGTCCTCGACCGATCCGAGCAGGCAGCGCTCCCGGGAGAAGTCCCGGTAGGCCAGCTCCAGCAGCTCCTCCATCGCCTCCGGCGAGGCGTCGGCGCCGCCCGGCGCGGTGTTCAGGCCGAACAGGCTGAGCGAGGAGCGCATGTACGCCAGCAGCGGCTCGCGGGCCCGGGCCAGCGCCGGCTCGCGGTCGGGCCCCAGGTGGGTGTGCACCATGACGGCGACCCGCTCGCGCTCCGGTTCGTGACCGTGGACGGCGAGCGCGTCGGCGTACCCGGCGAGGTTGTCCTCCAGCTGCTCCAGCGACTGGCCGAGCAGGTGGGTCAGCACCCCGGCACCGGTCTCGCCCGCGAAGGCGTAGGTCTCCGGCGATCCCGCCGCCGTGATCCACAGCGGCAGGCCGCCCCGGGCCGGCGTCGGGTAGGTGCGGATCCGGTGGGTGGTCCCGCCGGGCCCCGGACGGTCGACCTGCTCGCCCGCCCAGAGCCGGCGCACCTCGTCGAGGCCCTTGCGCAGCTCGGCCTTGGCCGCCGCGAACCGCTCGGGGGCGAGCACGAAGTCCTGCGGGTTCCAGCCGGAGGCGAGGGCGATCTCGGCCCGGCCCCCGGAGATCCGGTCCACCACCGCCCACTCCTCGGCGACCCGCAGCGGGTCGTGCAGCGGCAGCACCACGCTGCCGGCCCGGACCGAGATCCGGCGGGTCGCGGCGGCGACGGCCGCGCCGGTGACGGCCGGGTTGGGGAAGGGCGCGCCGAAGGGGTGGAAGTGCCGCTCCGGCGTCCAGACCGCCGAGAAGCCCTCGGCGTCGGCGAAGGCGGCGGCCTCCAGCAGCAGCCGGTACTGCTCGTCCGGGTCGTCCCCGTTGGCGAAGAAGAACAGGCCGAACCTCATGACTCCCCTTCCAGGACGGTGGCGGCCGGACGCCCGTCCGGGCCGGCCGACGGGTCGAAGAGCAGCGCGTAGAGCGCCTCCCGGTACGCCGCCGCGAGCGCCCCCGCGTCCGGGCCGCCGACCCGCGAACGCGCCCGCACCCGGAAGCCGCCGGGGCCGTCCACCAGGGCGAAGTGCACCCGTTGGCCGGGCTGGAGCGGCTCGGGGCCGACCCAGCGCAGGGCGTGGCCGGCGAACTGCTGCTCCCCGCCGTCGTCCCAGGCGTAGTTGAACACCAGGTCGGCGGCGCCTGCGGCGGCGAGCACCGGGTCGGCGGCCGCGAGGTCCGCGAACGGCACCGGCCGGGCCTCCTCGATCCGGGCCAGCAGCGCCCGGACGGCCGCCAGCGCGTCCGCGACCGGTGCGTCCGGGCGGATCGTCACCGGCAGCGGGACGACCTCGGCGAAGGCGCCGACGCTGTCCTCCAGCCCGGCGGCGGCCCGGCCGTCCCAGGGCAGGGCGATCCGCGGCGCACCGGTGCCGAGGGTGCGCGCGGCCGCGAGGGCGAAGGCGGTGAGCTGGAGGGTGTAGGGCGACAGGCCGAGGCGGACGCCGGCCTCGCGGACCGCCGTGTGCAGGCCGGTCTGCGGCACCCAGTCGGCCTCGGTGTCCGGCTCGGCCCAGGTGCCGAGGTCGGCCCGGGTGCCGGGGCCGGTCGGGCTGTCGGTGGCGGTCGAGCTGTCGGTGGCGGTCGAGCTGCCGGGGCCGGTCGGGCTGTCGGCCGGGCCCGGGGCGCCGTGCCCGGCGAGCAGCTCGTGCCAGAGCCCGGCGGCGTGCTTCGCCTCCCGGCCGTCCGCCAGCTGCTCCCGCCAGGCCAGCTGGCGCAGGAAGCCGCGGTCCTCGGGGCCCAGCGCCCCCGGATCCCGGTAGGCGGTGGCCAGCTCCCCGACCAGCGTGAGCAGGCCGAGGCCGTCCAGGGCCAGCGGGTGCAGGCTCAGGCCGAGCAGCGCCGGCCCGTCGGGCGGGGTGGCGAGCAGCAGCCGCAGCAGCGGGTCCCGGCGCGGGTCGGGGGCGCCGGCCCGGGCGGCCCGGTGGACCTGACCGGGCAGGTCGGTGGCGGGATCCAGGTCGAGCACCGGCACGGTGTCGTCCAGCGCCTCGGCCGGACGGACCGTCAGCCCGCCGCCGTCCGGCGCGACCGTCAGCCGCAGGGCCGGGTGGCGTCGCAGCAGCGCCCGGTAGGCCAGCCGCAGCGCCTGCGGGTCCGGGCGCTCGCCCAGTTCCAGGACGAAGCTCTTGCCGTCCGCGACGGCCTCGGGGCGGGCCGCCGCACGCAGTCCGGCGGGCAGCGCGGCGGGCGGGCCGGTGTCCGGCAGGAGGGCCTGCGGCCGGGGTCCGCCGGGTGCGGCGGCCTCGCCCGCGGGGCGGAGCGCCAGCCGACGGGTCACCTGCTCGGCGGTGCGGCAGCGGTAGAACTCCGCCACGGAGAGCTCCTGCGCGGCCGGGAAGCGCTCGCGCAGCCCGTACAGCACCCGGATGGCCAGCAGGGAGTGCCCGCCGACGGCGAAGAAGTCGTCGTCGGCCGCGAGGTCGGGGCGCTCCAGGATCCGGCGGAACAGCTCCAGCACCTCCCCGCCCGGTCCGTCCTGGCCGGCGGCTCCCGCGGCCGGAGCCGCCGTCGGTGCCGGTGCCGGTGCCGGGCGGCCCGGGGCGGGCAGCAGGGCCGGGACGACCTTGCCGTTGACGTTGACGGGCAGCGCGTCCAGCACCGTGAAGGTGGCCGGGACCAGCGCCGGGGGCAGCTCCGCCAGCAGTCGCTCGCGCACCCGCTCCACCGGGACGGCGGTCACCAGGTAGGCGTCCAGCCGCCGTTCGCCGTCCGTGCCGGCCACCACCACCGCCACGTCCCGGACGCCGGGCACCCGGCGGATCGCCAGGTCCACCTCGGCGAGCTCCACCCGGTGGCCGCGGATCTTGACCTGGCCGTCCGAGCGGCCGAGGAACTCCAGCTCCCCGTCGGGCAGCAGCCTGGCCCGGTCGCCGGTGCGGTACCACGCCGTCCCCCCGGAGCGCTCGAAGCGCTCGGCGGTCTGCGCGGGCAGTCCGAGGTAGCCCTCGGCCACGCACACCCCGCCGATCCGCAGCTCGCCCACCGCGCCGTACGGCACGTCCCGGCCCGCCGGGTCGGTCAGCCGCAGCACGGTGTTGGGCAGCGGCCGGCCGATCGGCGCGTACCGGGGCCACTCGATGGACGGGCCCCGGAAGGAGTAGGAGGTGACGACGTGGGTCTCGGCGGGGCCGTAGTTGTCGATCAGCCGGCAGTCGGGCAGCGCGGCGAAGAAGGCGAGCGGGGCGGCGCCCAGGCGCAGTTGCTCGCCGGTCGCGGCGATCTCCCGCAGCGAGGCGAACTGCTCGGTGTCGTCCTCGAACACGGCCGCCACCGAGTTGAGCAGCGAGACCGGCCAGATGGCCTTCTGCACCCCGTGCCCGGCGATGAAGGCGGCGAGCAGCTCGTGGTCGTACCGGGTCTCCTCGTCGACCACGTGCAGCGAGCCGCCGCCGCAGAGCGCGCCGAAGACCTCGTGGAAGGCGGCGTCGAAGCCGAGCGGTGCGAACTGCAGCCAGCGCAGCGCCCGGCGGTGGCCGTCGGTCTCCCAGTGGACGAGGTTGGTCAGCGCCCGGTGCGGGAAGGCGATGCCCTTGGGCCGGCCGGTGCTGCCGCTGGTGTACGTCAGATAGACGAGGTCGGCGCCGGTGACGGACGGGCCGCTCCACCCGCCGGGCGCGGTGAGTTCGGCGAGCGGGGGCAGCACGACGGGGACGGCCCGCGGGGCGAACCCCGCGGCCTCCGGTCGCTCGCAGAGCACCACCGTCGGCGAGCAGTCCTCGGCCATCAGGGTCAGCCGGGCGGGCGGCAGCCCCGGGTCGAACGGGACGGCCACCGCCCCGGCCCGGACCACGCCGAGCAGCGCGGCCACCGCCGGTACGCCCTTCGGGAGGGCGAGGCCGACCCGGTCGCCGGGGCGCACCCCGTGCCCGGCCAGCAGCGCGGCGACGCCGGCCGAGACCTCGGCGAGCCGCCCGTACGTCAGTTCCGTGCCGTCGCCGGCCAGCGCGAGCCGCTGCGGCTCCCGCCGGGCCCAGTCCTCGAAGACCTCGTGGACGGGCTGCTCCGGGACCTCGGTGACCGGCCCGCGCAGGGCCTGCGCGGTGCGCCGGGCGAGCGCCGGCGGCTCGGCCGGCCAGTCGGCGACGGGCGTCCCGGGCTCGGCGGTCAGCCGGTCGAGGAGGTGGGCGAAGCAGTCCCGCCACTCCTCGACGCGGGCCCGCTCGAAGCGGTCGACGTCGTAGCGCAGTCGCCCGCCCAGCTGACCGTCCGGGTCGAACCACCAGTCGAGCGACAGCTCGTACGGGCTGCCGCCCCGCTCGAAGGGCACCGGGTGGGCGGTCAGCCCGGGCGGCGCGGGCGGCGGGCCCGACTCGCCGCCGAGCATGTTGAACAGCACGTCGAACAGCGGGGCCTCGCGCTGGTCCGCGGTGCGCCCGAGCCGGTGGACGAGGAGTTCGTACGGCAGCTCCTGGTGGTCCAGCGCGGCCCGCAGCCGGCCGGCGGCCCGGTCGACCAGCGCGGTGAAGTCGTCGGTGGGGTCGAGCCGCAGGCGCAGCGGCAGGGTGTTGACGAAGTTGCCGACCAGGTCACGGGTGCGCGGATGCTGCCGGCCGGCCACCGGGGTGCCCACGACGAGGTCGGAGCTGGTGCCGAGCCGCCCGAGCAGGACGGCGAAGGCGGCGAGCACCACGGTGAACGGGGTCACCCGCCGCCGTTCGGCCAGGGCGCGGACCTGGTCGGCGACGCGCCGCGGGAGTTCGAACTCCAGCAGCTCGCCGCGGTAGCGGCGCTCGGCGGGGCGGGCCCGGCCCGGCAGCTCCAGCCGGTCGGGCAGGTCCGCCAGCTCGGCGCTCCAGAACGCGGCCTGCCGGTCGGCCTCGGCCGACCGGGCCCAGTCGTCGGTGGCCCGGGCGTGCTCGGCGAACAGCCCTTCCAGGGACGGGAGGTGAGTGTCCGTGGCGCCGGTGCGCCGGGCGTAGCAGGCGTAGAGGTCGCGCAGCAGTACCCCGGTGGAGTGGGCGTCCGCGCAGATGTGGTGCACCACGACGGCCAGCACATGGCGTTCGGCGGAGCGCCGGAACAGCCGGGCGACCAGGGCGGGTGCCGGGTCCAGCGGGATCGCCGTGCCGAGCAGGTCGTTCACCGCCCGGTGCAGGGCGTCCTCGTCGGGGACGTCCACCACCGGGAGCTCGACCGCGGCCTGCGGCAGGATCTCGAACCGGGGGCCGTGCTCGCTGCGGTGGAAGCGCAGCCGCAGGCCGTCGTGCCGGTCCACCACGTCCTGGAGCGCGCCGGCCAGTGCGGCCGGATCGAGCGGCCCGGTCAGCTCGGCGAGGACGGGTACGTGGTAGGACTCGGCCGCGCCGGGGACCTCGTCCAGGAAGAGGAAGCGCTCCAGCAGGGCCGGCACCGGTAGCGGTCCGGCTTCGGCCGGGCGGGCCCCGACCGGCGTCTCGGTCGGCGTCTCGGCCACCAGGGCGGCCAGGCGGGCGGGCGTCGGCTCGTCCAGGAAGGTCCCCAGCGGGATCCTGACCCCCCAGCGGGCGCCGGCCAGTGCGGCGATCCGCTGGGCGGTCAGCGAGTCGCCGTCGAGCACGAACAGGTCGTCCTCGGGGCCGACCTCGTCCGTCCCGAGCGCGGTGCGGAAGATCTCCAGGGCGCCCGACGCCAGCTCCTCGGGCTGCGGGGTGCCGGACGCCACGGCCGCGGGCTCCGCGGTGCTCGACTCCGCCGCCCCGGACGCGGGCCGGACGGGCCCCTGGGCCGCCACCCCGGTCGGTCGGGGGTCCAGCCAGTGGCGGCGGCGGTCGAACTCCCGGCGCGGCGGGTCGCCGTCGGGGAGCCGGACCGGCCCCTCCTCCAGCAGGAGGTGCGCGTTGGTGCCCCCCACGCCGAACGCGCTCACGCCGGCCATCCTCGGCAGCTCGGACTCCCAGGGCAGCGGCTCCCCGGCGATCCGGAACGGCGAGGTGGCGAAGTCGATGTGCGGATTGGTCGACCCGCAGCCCGGCGTGGGCACCAGCTCCCGGTGACGCAGCATCAGCACGGTCTTGATCAGCCCGGCGATGCCGGCCGCCGAGTCCAGGTGGCCGATGTTGGCCTTGACCGAGCCGAGCACGCAGTAGCCGGTCGCCGAGGTGGTCTGCCGGAAGGCCTCGGTCAGTGCGGCGACCTCGATCGGGTCGCCGAGCAGGGTGGCGGTGCCGTGCGCCTCCAGGTGGCCGATCCGGTCCGCGCCGACGTCGGCCAACCGGTGCACCCGGGCCACCAGTTCGGACTGGCCCGGCACGCTGGGCGCGGTGTACCCGCTCTTGCGGCGCCCGTCGTTGTTCACCGCCCCGGCCCGGATCACCGCGAGCACCCGGTCGCCGTCGGCGAGCGCGTCCTCCAGCCGGCGCAGCACCACCAGTCCGGCCCCGCTGGCGAAGGCCGTGCCGGAGGCCTCGGCGGAGAACGGCCGGCAGCGGCCGTCCGGCGAGACGATGCCGCCGGGGGTGTACTCGTAGCCGAGGTCCTGCGGGTTGATCGCGGCGCCGCCGGCCAGCACGGCGTCGGCCTCGTAGTCCAGCAGCATCCGGGCCGCCTGGTGCACCGCCACCAGTCCGGCGGAGCAGCCGCAGTCCACCGCGAAGGCCGGGCCGGTCAGGCCCAGCCGGTAGGCGATCTGGGTGGCGGTGAACCCCCGGTCGTTGCCCATCAGCACCCGGTGCCAGCCGTGCGTGGCGACCACCTCGGGGTGGGCGAGCACGTGGTGCAGCAGGTAGTCGGAGTGGTTGAGGCCGACCACGGTGCCGATCGCACCGGGGAAGGCCTCGTGGTCGATCCCCGCGTCCTCCAGGGCGTGCACCGCGAGCTCCAGCAGGATCCGCTGCTGGGGGTCGGTGAGCGCGGCCTCGGCGGGGGTCATCCCGAACGCGGCGGCGTCGAACAGCGCGGGGTCGCCGAAGGGCCGGCGGACCGGCACGTGGACCGGGCCGCCGGGGGTGGACCCGGCCACCCCGGCCCGGCGCAGCTCCTGTGCCGGGACCTCCTCGCGGACCTCGGTCCCCGCGCGCAGCAGCGACCAGAACTCCGCCGTGGAGTCCGCTCCGGGGAAGCGGCAGGCCATCCCGGTCACGGCGATCGCGGGCAGCTCGTCGTCGAACCGGTCCTCGTCCGGCTGCCGGTACGGCTGCTCGTCCTCGGCCGCGGACGCGAAGGGGGATGCGGGTGGGGATGCGGTCACGGTGGTCACTCCTCGCTCGCGGGTCGGGCGGTGGCGGCGGCGCGCGAGCGGCGTTTGCGCAGCACCTGCTCGCGCCGGCGGTCGCCGACCGTGCGCTCGGCGGTCGGCCCCCCGGGGGCACCATGGTCGGCGCCGGTGCCGGCGCCGGCGCCGCGCAGGTGGGCGGCGTACCCGCGGACCGTCGGATAGCGGAACAGGTCGACGATCCTGGCCTCGGCGCTGACCTTCGCGCGGATCTCGGTGAGCAGCCGCGCGACCAGGATGGAGTTGCCACCGAGCCGGAAGAAGTCGTCCTCCACGGTGGCCAGCGGCCGGTCCAGCACCGTGCGCCAGGCCGCCAGCAGCTGCTCCTCCAGCGCGTCGCGGGGATGCGCCGCCGGATCGTCCGCCCCGGCCGGAGCGGCTCCGGCGAGGACGACCGTCGGCAGCGCCACCCGGTCGGTCTTGCCGCCCGCCGTCGTCGGCAGCGCCGGGAGGCGGTGGAAGGCCGCGGGCAGGTACGGGTCGGGCAGGGCGTCGGCGAGGGCCGCGCGCAGCTCCCCGGCCGTCCGGTCCAGGCCGTCCCGGGTGACGTAGTGGGCGACCAGTGCCGCCTCGGCGCCGGTGTGCTGCACCACCACCGCGCAGGCGGCGATGCCGGGCAGCGCGCCGATCGCCCGCTCCACCTCGGGGAGCTCGATCCGGTAGCCGTTGACCTTGACCTGGTGGTCCAGCCGCCCGGCCAGCTCCAGGGTGCCGTCCGGCAGTCGCCGGGCGAGGTCCCCGGTGCGGTACAGCCGTTCGCCGTCCGGCCCGTCGACGAAGCGGCGCGCGGTGAGCCCGGCGTCGCCCAGGTACCCCTCGGCCAGGCCGGCGCCGGCGATCGCCAGCTCGCCGAACAGGCCGTCCGGCTGCGGGCGCAGCGCCGCGTCCACGATCCGTACCCGGGTGTTGGCCAGCGGCCGGCCGACCAGCACCGCCGCCGGTCGCTGCGGGACCTCCCAGCAGGTCGACCAGACGGTGGTCTCGGTCGGCCCGTACATGTTGAGCACCCGGGGGATGCCCAGCTCCTTCAACCGGGTCGCCAGTGCCAGGTCCAACGGCTCGCCGCCGCAGAGCAGCAACCGCAGTCGGGCCAGCGCACGCTCGCCGCCGGGCAGCCGCAGCACGCTGCGCAGCAGGGTCGGGGTCGCCTGGAGGGCGGTCGCGCCGCTGCGCTCGACGAGCTCCGGCAGGCTCTCGGCGCTCGCCTCCCCGGGGACCGTGGCCAGGGTCTCCGCGTTCTCGGCCAGGATCACCGGGACGCCGCGCGAGAGCGTCCACAGCAGCTCCAGGACGGCGATGTCGAAGGTCACCGAGGTGACGGACAGCCAGCGGGTGCCCGGCTCGACGGGGACGGCCCGGTCGAGCGCGGCGAACAGGTTGGCCAGGGCGCCGTGGGAGACCTCGACGCCCTTGGGCCGACCGGTCGAGCCGGAGGTGAAGATGACGTAGGCGGAGTCCCCGGGCGAGGACGTCCGGGCCGGCGCGGTCTGCGGGGCAGGCCCCGTCAGCCCGGCGAGCGGCAGCCGCAGTCCGGTGAACTCCGGGCACAGCCCGGCGTACGGGCCGTCGGTGAGCAGCGCCGCGCAGCCGGCGTCGGCCAGCATGCCCTCCAGCCGGGCGCGCGGGTCCGAGCCGTTCAGCGGCACGTACACCAGGCCCGCGGACAGCACCCCGAGCAGCACCGCGACCAGGGCCGGGGAGCGCGGGACGAGCAGGCCGACCCGGTCGCCGGGCCGCAGGCCCGCCGCCCGCAGCCCGGCCGCCACCGCGGCGGCCCGTTCGGTGAGTGCCGCCCCGGTGAGCGTCTCGGCCCGGAACGACACCACCGGCGTGTCCGCCAGCTCGGCCAGCCGCTCCAGCACGAGTCGGTGCACCGGCACCGGTGCCACCGTCAGCTCCGCCGCGGCGTCCTGGTCGGCCTGCCGGGCGACGTCCTCCGGGCCGACCAGCGACAGTTCGCCGACCGGCAGGTCGAGGTCCCGGGCCATGGTGACCAGCAGCCGCTCGAACCAGACGACCAGCCGCCGGACCTGGGGCTCGTCGAACAGCGTGGTGCTGTAGATGAACTGGCCGAGGAAGCCCCCGGTCTCCTGGCGCAGCTTCAGCATCAGGTCGTACTGCGCCGCGTACACGGGCTCGGGGGCGATGCCGGGGCGCACCCCGGGCAGGTCGAGGTCGGTGTCCGGGTAGCTCTGGTAGATGAAGATCGACTGGAACACCGGCGAGTGCGAGCTGCTGCGCTCCGGCGCCACCGCCTGGACGACCTGGTCGAACGGCAGGTCCTGGTGGGCGAAGGCGTCGAAGGCCGTGCGCCGGACCCCGGCCAGGAAGTCCCGCACGTTCAGGGTCCCGTCGATCACCGTCCGGACGGTGATCGAGTTGAAGAACAGCCCGAGGGTGCGCTCCAGCGCGGGGTACGGGCGGTTCGCCAGCGGGCTGCCCACCGCGATGTCGTCCGTGCGGGAGACCCGCGCCAGGAGCACGGTGAACACGCCCATGAAGACGCTGTACGGGGTCGCGGCGGCCGAGGAGCAGAGCAGCTCCAGGGCGGCGGTGGCCTCCGCGCCCAACCGGAACTCCAGCGAGTCGCCCCGGAAGCTCTGCACGGCCTCCCTGGTCCGGGCCGGCGCGAGGTCGACCAGCGGCGGCAGGTCGGCCAGCTGTTCGCGCCAGAACCGGCGCTGGCGCTCGGCCAGGTCGGTGCCCAGCCACTCGCGCTCCCAGACCGCGAAGTCGGCGTACTGCACGGTGGGTTCGGGCAGGCCGGCGGCGTGGCCGGCGATCCTGGCCGCGTACAGCTCCGAGAGCTCGGAGCGGATCACGCCGGTGGACCAGCCGTCGGAGATCACATGGTGCTGGGTGATCACGAAGATCCACCGGCCGGCCTCGCAGCGGATCAGGTCGAAGCGGATCAGGGGCGCCGAGGCCAGGTCGAACCTGGTCTCGGTGACCTCCCGGATCAGCCGCTCCTCCTCCGCGGCGCCGTCCGCCTCGAACACGGTGAACGGCGTCGGGCAGTGCGCCGCGACGTCCTGCAGCAGCCCGGCCGGACTCTCCCGCAGGGCGGTGCGCAGCACCTCGTGACGCTCCATCAGACGGTCGGCGGCCCAGCGCAGCGCCGCCTCGTCGAGCGTTCCGGTCAGCTCCGTCGCGAAGTACATGTTGTAGACCGGCACCTCGGTGCCGAGCTGCTCGACCAGCCAGAGCCGCTGCTGCGCGTAGGTGGCGGGCAGCTCGGCGGTGCGGTCGGCCCGGCCGAACCGCACCTGCCGGCGAGCCTCCTCCTCGGCGCGCTCGCGCAGGAACTGCACGATCGCCTCGCGGTGCCGGCGCACCCGGGCGGTGAGTTCCGGGTCCAGCGCGCCCTCCGGGGCGGACAGCGACAACCGGCCCTCGGCGAGGGCCAGTCTGGCCCCGCGGCCGGCGAGTTCCTCCAGGACGTCCTGCACGGTCACAGCTCGACCTCTTCCCACTCGTCCGTGAAGTCGTTCCCCGGGGCACGCCCGCCCGGCCCGTCGTCCTGCCCGGCGCCGACCAGCGTCCGGTACAGGCGCGCGGACGCCAGCTCGGCGTCGATCAGCTCCGCCGTCCCGGCGGCGGTCTCCGCGTCCAGCAGGTCGCCCAGCGGGATCCGCACGCCGTACGACTGCCGGATCCGGGCCAGCACCTGGGCGGCCAGGATGGAGTGACCGCCGAGCACGAAGAAGTCGTCCTCCGGGGCGACCTCGGGCAGGCCCAGCACCTCGCACCAGATGGCCCGGACGGCCTCCAGGGTGCTCACCTCCGGCTGCTCCGCCGCGGCGCCGCCGGCCTCCGGCACCGGCGGGAGCTCCACCCGGCCGTCCGGGACCGCCGGGTGCCAGTGCCGCACCGGCTGGAACGGGTACGGCGGCGCGGCCGTGCGCCCGCCGCCGGCGCCGCGCAGCAGCTCCCAGTGGAGCTCCGCGCCGCGCTCCCAGCAGTCCGCGACCAGCCGCAGCCACGGTTCGCCCCCGCCGTCGGCCGGGACCACCACGCGGGCCTCGGGCGGCAGCGGGGGCGGCTCCTCGCCGAGGACGGCCGAGGCGGTGACCTCCAGCAGGTGCGTCAGCGACGGCGCCGCACCGGCGGGCAGCACGGTGCCCAGGGCCGAGCGGACCTCGACCTGGAGCAGACCGGGCTCCAGGTCGGCCAGCTCCGACTCCAGCGCGGCCATCGCCCGTTCGCAGGCGCTGAGGTCGCCGCCCCGGCGGGCGGCGGCCACCGCCGTGCCGTGGTGCCCGGCGCAGCGCCGGGCGACGTCCGGGTCGAGCACCCCGCCGAAGGCCAGGGCGGCGAACTCGCCGACACCGGAGGCGGCCAGGGCGGCGGGCTCGACCCCGAGAGCGGCGAGCGCCCGCAGCGCGGCGAGCCGCCAGGCGAAGCCGTCGGCGGACGGGGCATCGTCGTGAGGCGCGTCCCCGGACGGGGCAGCGTCGGAAGGTGCGTCCCCGGTCAGGCCGAGGACCAGGGGGCCGTCGACGGGGGTGGCGGGGCCGTCGGCCAGGGCCGCGAGCAGCCCGGTCGGCCCGGCGGCGGTCCAGGCGCGGCGCACCGGGCCGGGGGCCCGGCCCACCTGGAGGGCCCGGGCCAGGGCCGCGGGGTCGGCGCCGTCCTCCGCGAGCAGAGCCCGCAGGTCGGCGTACGACCGCTCGAAGGACCAGGGCGAGCGGGCGGAGAGCGGCAGGATCTGCGGCCCGTCACCGGCCGGTCCGGCCGTGGCGGCGGGCGGCTGCTCCAGCACGACGTGGGCGTTGGTGCCGCCCACGCCGAGCGCGGTCACGGCGGCGCGGCGCGGCCCGGTCGTGGCGGGCCAGGGGGCGGCGCCGGACGGGACGTGCAGTCCGCTGCCCGCGAGGTCGACGGCCGTGGTCGTCTCGCCGTGTCCGGCGGTGCCCGGCACCACCGCGTCGCGGACCGCGAGGACCGCCCGGATCAGCCCTGCCATGCCGGCCGCCGCGTCCAGGTGGCCGAGCGCGGCCTTGGCGCTGCCCACCATGCAGGGAGCGCTGACCCCGAGGCGGCGGCGGGCCGCCAGCAGGGCGGCGAGCTCGACCGGGTCGCCGAGCGGGGTGCCCGTCCCGTGTGCCTCCAGGTAGCCGATCGTCGCGGGGTCCACCCCGGACTCGGCCCAGGCGGCCAGCAGGACGTCCCGCTGCCCGTCCACGCTGGGCGCGGCGAAGCTGAGCCGGGCGGCGCCGTCGTTGTTGAGCGCGGAGCCGCGCAGCACGGCGTGCACGGTGTCGCCGTCCCGCAGGGCGTCGGCCAGCCGCTTGAGCACCACCACGCCGACGCCGCTGCCGGGCACCGTGCCGTCGGCCCGGCGGTCGAAGGGGCGGCAGGCGCCGCTGGGCGACAGCACCCCGCCGTCGACCGCCAGGTAGCCGCGCTCGTGCGGCAGCGCCACGCTGACCGCGCCGACCAGGGCCGCTTCGCAGTCCCCGGCCAGCAGGCTGCGCCGGGCCAGGTGGAGGGCGGTGAGCGCGGTGGAGCAGAGGCTGGCGACGAACACGCTGGGTCCGGTCAGCCCGAGGTGGTAGGAGACCCGCAGCGGCAGCGCGGCGGCGGTGCTGCCGGGGGTGGGCTCCACACCGGCGGCGTCGAGCAGCGTGCCGTAGCGGTTGTCGCCGCTGCCGGCGAACACGCCGACCCGGCCGAGGCCCCTACCGCCGCCGTACCCGGCGTGCTCCAGGGCGTGCACGGACTCCTGGAGCAGCAGCCGCTGCTGCGGGTCCAGCGCGGCGGCCTCGGCGGGCGCGATGCCGAAGTACTCCGCGTCGAAGAGGTCGACGTCGGCGAGCTCGCCGCCGACCGGGACGTACCGGGGGTCGGCGTCCTGGCGGGCCCGCTCGGCCTCGCCGGCGAACCGGCGGACGGCGCCGGCGTCGCGCAGCAGCAGCTCCCGGTACTCCGCCAGGCCGCGGGCTCCGGGGAGGCGGCAGGCCAGGCCGACGATCGCGACGGCCCGGTCGTGGTCGGGGCCGGGCTGTGGCCGGCCGTTCGCGTGCTCGGTCATGACGCTCCTTCGTGCTGGCCGGCGGCCTTCAGCGCCTCGGCGACGGCGGCGACGGTGGGGGAGGAGAACAGGTCGGTGATCGGCAGTGCGGTGCCGAACTCCGTGCGGAGCAGGCGGTGGAACCGGATGAGGGTGAGCGAGGTGCCGCCCAGTTCGAACAGACTGACGTCCCTGGGCACCCGCTCCTGGCCGGTTCCCAGCGCCTCGGCCCAGCGGGCCGCGATCCGGCGTTCCGTCTCGGAACGCGGCAGGTCGGCCGGGCCCGGTGGGGCGGACGGCGGCGGCGCGGGCAGCGCCCGGACGTCGACCTTTCCGCTGCCGGTGAGCGGGAACGCGTCCAGCGGGATCAGCGGGCCCGGGCGCAGCGCGGCGGGCAGCCGCTCCGCGAGGTGGGCGCGCAGGCGCTCTCGGGTGTCGGGCCGCTCGCCGAGGAAGTAGAGCGCCAGCACCTCCTCCCGGCCGGTCGCGACCAGGCGGGCCACCGCGTCCCTGACCTCCGGGTGGTCGAGCGCGACCTCGCGGATCTCGTCCAGCTCCAGCCGGATGCCGCGCAGTTTGACCTGCCCGTCCACCCGGCCGAGGAACTCCAGGGTGCCGTCCGGACGCCGGACGCCGAGGTCGCCGGTGCGGTAGAGCCGCGCCTGCGGGTCGGGGTCGAAGGGGTGCGGACGGAAGCGTTCCTCGGTGAGCTCGCGGCGGTTCACGTAGCCGAGCGCCAGCGGAACGCCGCCGACCCACAGCTCGCCCGGCACCCCGGCGGGCAGCAACTGGCCGCCCCGGCCCAGGACGTGGACCTGCGCCCCGGCGGCGGGCCGCCCGATCGGGACCCGTCCGGCGGGCCCGTCGGCGGGGACGCCGTACGAGGTGACGTCGATGGCGGTCTCGGCCGGCCCGTAGAGGTTGACCACCGGCGCGCCGAACCAGCGGGCCGCCCGTTCGGCGACCGCCGCGTCCAGCGCCTCACCACCGCTGAACACCCGGCGTACCCGGCTGTCGCCGGCCGCCGGCGCGGGCTCCGCGAGCAGCGCCTTGAGCAGGGTCGGCACGAACTGGACGACGGTGACGGCCCGTTCGGTGAGCTCGGCGGCCAGCGCGGCCGGATCGCGGTGCGCCCACGCCGGGGCGACGACCATCGAGGCCCCGACGGTCAGCGGGGCGAGGTACTCCCACACCGAGGCGTCGAAGACCGGCGGAGTCTTGAAGTGGAACCGGTCGGCGGCCGTGAACCCGAAGGTGTCCGCCTTCCAGCGCAGGTTGTTGGCCAGCGCCCGGTGCGGGACCCGGACGGACTTGGGCAGACCGGTGCTGCCCGAGGTGGTGATCACGTACGCGGCGTCCTCCGGTCCCGGCTCCTCGGCGTCGTCCGGCGGTTCGACTCCGTCGGCCGGCGCGTCGAGGGCCAGCACGGGCAGCCGCCCGCCGATCGGCTCGGCGTCCCCCGGCGTCGGCACCACCACGGCCGCCGCCTGGGCGTCGGCGAGGACGAAACCCATTCTGGTGCGCGGAAGTTCGGGGTCGACCGGCAGGAAGGCGTGCCCGCTGCGCAGCACCCCGAGGACGGCCGCGACGTAGCCGGCGGAGCGGGGCACGCAGAGCGCGACGGTGCTGCCGCGCGGCAGGTCGAGCGCCCGCAGCCGGGCGGCGATCCCGGCCGAGGCGCGGTCCAGCGTCCGGTAGTCGAGCAGTTCGTCACCGGCCAGGACGGCGGGGCTGCCCGGCGAGTTGCGGGCGTGCGCCAGGAAGGAGCTGGTCACCGGGACGAACGGGGCGGCGGCCGGGCCGTGGGCCAGTGCGAGCACCCGCTCCCGCTCCTCCCCGGGCAGCAGCTCCACCCCGGCGGCGGGCGGGTCGACGCCGGCCGCGATCCCGGTCAGCGCGCCGAGGACCAGCCGGAAGGCCGCCGCGATGGTCCGCACCTGCTCGTCGGTGTGGCGGTCCCTGCGGTACTGGAGGCGGGCCCGTGCCCGCTCCCCGGTCACCTCGACGGCCAGCAGCAGGTCGATCTTGCCCGTCCGGGGGTGGATCGGCAGCCGCTCCACGGCGACCCCGGGCAGGGTGAGCCGCTCGGCGCCCACGTCGTGCACGGACAGCATCACCCGGACGGTGGCGCCCGCCGTCCGCAGCGCCTGGTGCATCCCGGCCAGCGGCGCACCCTGGTGTTCGAGGCCGGCCAGCAGCTCCTCGCGGACCTCGGCGGCGTAGCCGGAGAGGCTGTGCGCGTCCAGGTCCGGCGCGCGCAGCAGCAGCATGTCGGTGAAGAGGCCGATCGCGTCCTCGTACTCCGCGCGCCACGGGTCGATGGCGGGGTAGGCGACCAGCACGTCCTCCTCCGTGGAGAGATGACGCAGCGTGAGGCAGCAGGCGGCCATCAGGACGGTGAACAGGGAGCCGCCGGTGGCGGTCAGCGCCGGGGTGAGGTCGCCGGGCAGGTCGAAGGCCAATTCGCCGGCCGGTCCGTCGGTTTCGGCGCCGGTCCGGGCCGGGGCTCCGGTGTCGAGACCGGCGGCCCGCGCCGTCCAGAACGCGGCCCCGGCGGCGGTCTCCGCGTCGGGCTCGGCGAAGCGCGCGTGCTGCTCCAGCGCGTAGGCGAAGTAGTCCTCCTCCGGAGGCCGTTCGGCGGTCGGCGGCGGCCCGGCGCAGAAGCCGGAGAGCTCGGTGAGCAGCATGGCCACCGACGGCGCGTCCACCGCGACGTGGTCGAACACCAGCAGCAGCAGGGCCTCGTCGGGCGCCCAGCGGTACAGGTGGGCGGCCAGGCGCAGCGGCGCGGCCGGATCGAACGGCAGGGCCGCGGTCTCGGCGAGCAGTCCGGGGGCCTGCGCCGCGGTCGTCCGATGGACGGTCAGCACCGAGGCCGGCGGCGACTGGACGAACTGGAGCGGGCCGTCGCCGCGGCCCTCGCCGGCCCCCTCGGCGATGGCGGTCCGCAGAACGGGATGACGTCCGACGACGTGCCGAAGTGCCTGGTCGAGGGCCTGGGGATCGATCGGTCCGGTCAGCCGGAAGGCCAGCGGGATGTGGTACGAGTCGGCCGTGGGCGCCATCAACTGCGCCTTCCAAACCGTCTCCTGCTGTTGCGTCAGGGGAATCCCGACGCCTCGTGGGGCATGCATCGGCCACCTCCAGAGCTATAAAATGTCACACATCAGATGTCACGTTGAGATGACGTCAGGGATTGTGGTGTACGCCACAGGAGACCCAGGGGGCACACGAGAATGAACCCGTACCAGCCGGATGAGCAGGGCGTTACGGACGAACAGGGCGCCGGGGACGGCGGGGCGCAGAAGGGCGCTCTCTGGCACGAACAGCGCGAGAACGTGCGCGGCGTCTGGAGCCAGGCCCTCGGGCACGAGGAGTTCACCGACGACGAGAGCTTCTTCACGGTGGGCGGGCACTCACTGCTCGCCGCACGGGTGGTCGCCCGGATCAACCGCGGCGCGCCGGCCCGGATCACCGTCCGCGACCTCTTCAACCACCCCACCGTCGGCGGCCTCGCCGACCTGCTGGCGGCCCGGGCGGTCGTCGGCGCCTGAGCCGGGCGGTCCGCCGCCCGGGGGCGACCCGGTCCTCGGGCCCGGCCCTCAAGGGGGCCGCCGTCACCCCCGGGCGGGCCCGGAACCCGCTCCGGGCGAGTACCGGAGGCCGCCGTGGATCCGACCCCCGCACCGGCGGACCGCAGAGGTCGCCGACGGTAACGCCCGGCCTGCCGCGCCGGGCGTTACTGCTTGACAAGGTGCGTAATACTGTAACGCGCACGACCCGGGCGTCGTCGGAGCGGGCCGCGCCGCCCGGGCCCCGCGGGCCGGGCGGGTCCCTCCCCCAGCAGCTCGGAGCACGACATGCACCCCTTCCTCGACCAGCCGGGGCCACTCGCCTTCGCGCACCGGGGCGGCGACCTCGGCCACCCCGAGAACTCGCTCGCCGCCTTCGAGGCCGCCGTGGCCCTCGGCTACCGCTACCTCGAAACGGATGTGCACGCCACCCGCGACGGCGTCCTGGTGGCCTTCCACGACTCCCGCCTCGACCGGGTCACCGACCACGCCGGGGCGGTCGCCGAACTGCCCTGGGACACCGTCAGGCAGGCCCGGATCGGTGGCACCGAGCCGGTGCCCCTGCTGGAGGACCTGCTCGACGCGTTCCCCGCCGCCCGCTTCAACGTCGACGTCAAGGCGGCGCCGGCCGTCGGACCGCTGGTCGAGGCGATCCGCCGGACGAACGCCTGGGACCGGATCTGCGTCGGCGGCTTCTCCGACAGCCGCCTCGCCGCCGTCCGCGCCGCCGCCGGCCCCCGGCTGGCCACCTCGCTCGGCCCGCGCGAGGTGGCCCGGCTCCGGCTGCGCTCGCTGGCCGGGCCGCTGGTGCGGGGGCGCGGGGCGCCGTTCGCCGGGGTGTGCGCGCAGGTGCCGGAGCGGCACCGGGGCGTCCGGGTCGTCGACCGGGCCTTCGTCCGCGCCGCCCACCGCCTCGGCCTGCAGGTGCACGTCTGGACCGTGGACGATCCCACCCGGATCAGGGCTCTCCTCGACCTCGGCGTGGATGGCATCATGGCCGATCGCATCGACGTCCTGCGGGACGTCCTCGGTGAGCGCGGCTGCCGGCCCGACGGCAGCACCGGCTCCAGCACGGTGACAGGAGCCCGATGAACACCACCACCACGGCCCACCGCCCGGACCACCCGGCGACCGCCACCGACGACCGCGCCCTGCGCCGGATGCAGTTCGGCTGGTACATCAACGACTGGGCCAACGCCGCCTTCTCGGCCACCGTCCTGACGGTGTTCCTCGGGCCGTACCTGACCTCGGTGGCCAAGAACGCCGCCGACGCGGCCGGCGACGTGCACCCGCTCGGCCTCTCGATCCGCGCGGGGTCGTTCTTCCCCTACACGGTCTCCTTCTCCGTGCTGCTCTCCGTCCTGGTGATGCTGCTGACCGGGACGGTCGCGGACCGCACCGGGCGGCACAAGGAGCTGATGTGCGGCTTCGCCTACGTCGGCGCGATCGCCACGATGGGGATGTTCCTCCTCGACGGCGACCGCTACCTGCTCGGCGGCGCGCTGCTGGTGGTCGCCAACATCGCCTA
Source organism: Kitasatospora sp. NPDC058218 (assembly GCF_042882445.1). Classification (NCBI taxonomy): domain Bacteria; kingdom Bacillati; phylum Actinomycetota; class Actinomycetes; order Kitasatosporales; family Streptomycetaceae; genus Kitasatospora; species Kitasatospora sp. NPDC058218. The sequence goes on from NZ_JBHVWC010000011.1 coordinate 107,430, forward strand.
CGCGGTGTCGGTCGCGCTCTCCTACGCCTACCTCCCGGGCCTGGCCGCCCCCGACGAACGCGACGCGGTCTCCTCCAAGGGCTGGGCGTACGGCTACGCGGGCGGCGGCCTGCTGCTGATCGCCAACCTGGCGCTGTTCGAGGGCCACGACGCACTCGGCCTGTCCTCCGGCACCGCCGTGCGGATCTGCCTGGCCTCGGCCGGCCTGTGGTGGGCGCTGTTCACGATCGTCCCGCTGCTGCGCCTGCCCTCCCGCGCCGGTGCGGCCCCCGACCGTGCGGCGGCCGTACCGGACCGGCCCGCCGCCGGCAGCCTGCGCGAACTCGCCCGCACCCTGCGCGGCATGCGCGACTACCCGCTCACGCTCCTCTACCTGGGCGCCTTCCTCTGCTACAACGACGGCATCCAGACCGTCGTCTCGCAGGCCTCGCTCTACGGCAGCGAGGAGCTCGGCATGGACCAGACCTCGCTGGTCACCGCCGTGCTCCTGGTCCAGATCGTCGCGATCGGCGGCGCGCTGCTCCTCGGCCGGATCGCCCGCCGGTACGGCGCCAAGCGGACCGTCCTCGGCTCCCTGGTCGGCTGGGTGGTCACGCTCGCCCTCGGGTACCTCATGCCGGCCCACCAGCCCGCCTGGTTCTACGCGCTGGCCTGCATGATCGGCCTGGTGCTCGGCGGCAGCCAGGCGCTCTCGCGCTCGCTGTTCTCCCACCTCATCCCGGCCGGCCGGGAGGCCGAGTACTTCAGCGTCTACAAGATCAGCGACCGCGGCACCAGTTGGATGGGTCCGCTGGTCTTCGGCCTCGCCTACCAGATCACCGGCAGCTACCGCTCGGCGATCATCTCCCTGCTGGTGTTCTTCGTGATCGGCTTCGCCCTGCTGGCGACGGTCCCCGTCCGGCGCGCCATCGAGGCCGTCGGCAACCCCGTCCCCGAACGGCTGTAGCACCCAGGTCGGCGGCGCGGTACGGGTACTGCGCCGCCGGCCCCCCGGGCACGAGACGTCACTCATGAGCCGGAAATCCCCGGAGTCCCGAGGTCACGCGACCCCTTCGCCTGACAGCAAGCACCACGAGCGGCTGCACCGTCCCCTCCGGCGGTGCAGCCGCTCGCTTGTTGACGCACCGTCAGGCTGCGCGCAGTCTCACCCCCGCGACCACGGACTTGCCACAGGTCCGCCGGGGCACGACGGCCCAGATGTCGCAGAGCGCGTCGACCAGCAGCAGGCCCCGCCCGCCGCACCCCTGCGGGTGCGGTTCGACGAGGACGGGCCGACCGGCCCCCGGGTCGGAGACGGCCAGCCAGCAGTGGCCGTCGGCGATCCAGAGGACGAGCTCGATCAGCTCGTCCTCGTCGGCACGGGCGCCGTGGCGAATCGCATTGGTGACCAGCTCCGAGGTCACCAGGCGCAGCACGTCGGCGAGCTGGGGCTCGTGAGGCTCCGGGATCGCGCCGGCCACGGCCCGGCGGGCCCGCCGGACGGAGGCGAGCTCGGCGGGAAAGCGCCAGTGCGACGGCACCTCGGGGACGCCGGGCGACGTCGACGCGAGCATGACGGGGGTGGACGGAAGCGGGATTCCAGGCATGGCTGACTCCTCGCGGATGTGCAGTGGTTGAGCGAGCGCTGATGCGGCTCCGACGCCGGTGGCACGCCTCCCTGGGCGCGGACACACCCGCCCCAGGGAAGGCGGGCATGCTCGCGCGGTGCACTTCCGGACATTGCCGATTGTGATCCTTGCAACACTGAGAGTATCGCATCACGGGGTAAATTTGCCGAGCTTCTTGGCAATCTGACCCCGAGTAGTGGGCTGGTCCCTGAGGGCGGCAGACTGCATCCCACGTCGCACGGAAGGAACGGCATGACTCCCAGGGTGTCTCTCACTGAACGTCAGAAGCGGTTGGGGAGCGAGCTGCGGAAGATCCGGACCTCGGCAGGCATGAGTGCCGAGTACGCGGCGGGGCTACTCGGCGTCGATCGCGGCAAGATCTCCAACATGGAGTCGGGTCTGCGGCCGATCACCACTGAGCGCTTGCGCACCCTGGCCCACAACTGCCACTGCGCAGACCAGAAGTACATCGATGCCCTGGTCGACATGGCGCAGCCCGGGGACAAGGGCTGGTGGGAGCGGTATCGCGGCAGTCTGCCCCAGGGGCTGCTGGACATCGCCGAGCTCGAAGCACGCGCGAAGCGACTCCGCACCACCGACACCGTCCACGTTCCAGGACTGTTGCAGACCTCGGACCACGCTCTCGCCGTATTCCGGGCAGTGTTCCCACCGCTGCCCGAGCATGAGGTCGGCCTGCGACTCGCTCATCGGACGGAACGCCGGCAAGTGCTCACCGGTGACGATCCGCCCAACTATGTCGCCGTTGTGCACGAAGCAGCTCTGCGAATGCAGTTCGGTGGCCGCAAGGGCATGCACGCCCAACTGGACTACCTGCTCGACGCATCCGAACGGGACAACGTCACGCTTCGCGTCGTTCCTTTCGAGCACGGGGCCTTTCCGGGTGCCGGGCACACCGTCCTCTACGCGGAGGGGACAGTGCCACAGCTCGACACGGTTCAGGTGGACAGGGCGCATGGCCCCGAATTCCTGGATGCCGAAGGCCAGCTGACGAAATACCGTGCCCAGCTTGATCGGTTGGAAGATCTGGCGCTGACCCCGCAACGATCCCGTGACTTCATCCGCGAGATCGCCAACCAACTGTAAGGAGAAGTTCGATGCCCACCATCACCTGGGAAGACCCCTTCTGCGGCGAGGGCAACTCATGCTTCCGCCTCGGCACCGACGCCGACGGCAACGCCTACATCGCCGTCAAGGGCCAGGAGGACCGGGCCATCACCGACTCCAGGGCTGCCCTGCGCACCCTCATCCTGGACATCAAGGCGGGCAAGGCCGACCACCTGCTCTAGCCCCTCCGGCCCGCAGCCGCCGGGCGGATGCCGGGCCGCGGCCGGCCGCCGTCCTGAGCCCGCCTCAGCCCGCCGCGCCCGTCCGCAGGAGGTCCCCGGCCCGGGCCGCCAGGGCCTCTGCGCCGCAGTGGGTGGCAAGCTCCAGTCCCCGGGCCAGGGCCGCGCGGGCGGCCGGCCCGGTGCCCAGCGCCTCACCCAGGTCGACCAGGGCGATCGCGTGCTCGTAGCGGGCGGGTGACCGCTCCAGGTGCCGGACGGCCTGCGCCAGCAGCTCGGCCGCGCGCGGCCGGTCGTGCACCGCCGCGCTGAGCCGCAGGGCACTGCCGACAGCCGAGTCCGTCCCGGACTCCCGGGCCCGGCGAACGGCCTCCCCGGCGAGGTCGCGGGCCCGGTCCGGCTCGTCGGGGGCGACCGCGCGCGCCAGGTGCCCGAGCCACGGCGCCCACACCGTGTTGCGCCACCCGCGCGCGTCCAGGGCCGCGCCGGCGGCGGTCAGCGCCGCGGCCGCGCCGGGCGCGTCGCCCCGGGCCAGCAGGAGGCGGCCGTACAGCGTGCGGGCGTCGGGCAGCACCATCACCGTCGGGTACGGCGGGCCGAAGGCGTGCGTGTCCGCGAGCTCCAGCGCCTCGGCGAGCCGGCCGCGCGCGGCCAGGGTCTCGGCCAGTGCCCCGACCGCGTCCCAGTGCAGCGGGGTCCCCGGCCCTATCCGCTCGGCGATCCGCAGGGCGCGGCGCAAGTAGTCCTCCGCCTCCGCCAGGGCGCCGCAGCGGAACCGGAGCATGCCGGTCAGCAGGTAGGCGAAGCCGAGGTGGCCGCCGCTCCACCCGGCGACCTCGTACGCGCGGACCGCCTCGGTGAACAGCTCCTCCGCCCGGTCGACCCGGTCGGCGTAGAGGTAGCTGATGCCGAGGATCCCGGGCAGCTCGAAACCCCAGGTGGTGTTGGTCCAGCCGAGGCTGCGGGGCAGGCGGCCGCCCGGCAGCGCGGACTCGGCCAGGGCGATCGCCTCCTCGCGGTCCGCGCCGCGCAGCGTGAGGTCCCAGCAGCGCAGCACGGCCACCGCGTGGGCCAGGCCGTTCTGTTCGAACATGGCCTGGTCCGGGGCCGGCCCGCCGACCGCGCCGGTGTCGGTGCCGCTGTCGGTGTCGCTGAAGGCCAGGCCGACCGTTTCGAGCATCCGGTCGAACTCCGCGAGCCGCCGGGAGCGGCCCGGACCGTCCTCGTCCTCGAACTGGAACGCGGCGAACATGAAGTGGGCGACCTCCAGGCGCAGCCGGCCCGGCCCCGGGAGGGTCCGGGCGGCCTCCTCGGCACACACGGCGGCGGCCTCGCCGAGCCGGTTGCTGTGGGCGAGGGCCTGGGCCAGCCGGAAGATCGCGTCCACCCGGAGCTCGGGGCCCAGGCCGTACGGGTCGGCGAGCGCCAGGCGCAGCTGGTTGACCGTGGTCGCCGGGTCGGTGAGCAGGGCCGAGCAGCCGAGTTCGTAGAGCACCGCGGCCCGGTCCTCGGCGGCCGGCGGTTCGCTGATGGCGCGGCGCAGGCAGCGCTGGGCCGCCTCGGGCGCGCCGATGGCCAGGTGCTCGCGGGCCGCCCGGCGCAGCTTGCCGACGATCTCGCCGTCCCCCTCGGGCAGGGTTTCGAGCAGGTGCCGGGACGCCGTCAGCAGGCCGAGGCCGGCGTTCTCGGTCTCGACGGCGGCGACGCCGTGCATCCCGGTCCGGGTGGCGGGAGGCATCGACTGGTAGACGGAGGTGGCGATCAGCGGGTGGACGAACTCCAGCCGGCCGCCCGGCGTGCTGGTCAGCACCCCGTGGCGGCGCAGCTCCCGGACGGACTCGGCGGCGGTCTCCGGGCCCTGGGCGCAGACGACGGCGGCGAGGTCGGGGCGGATGTCGGTGCCCAGCATGGACGCCGCCCAGGCGAACTGCAGCGTGGTCGGGCCGATCTTGTCCAGCCAGTGCCGCAGCGTCATCCCCCGCGCGCCGGCGGCGAGTTCGCGCAGCTGCCCGGTGCTCTCCTCGACGGGGTCGAGCCGCTGGTCGGCCACCTCGCGCAGCAGGGCGGTGGTCTCGTAGGGGTTGCCGGCGGTGACGGCCCAGACGTGGCGGCAGAAGGCGTCCTCCGCCTCCGCGCCCAGGGCGGCCCGGACCAGGTGCGCGACCGAGGCCGGCTGGAGCGGCCGAAGTTCGTGCCGCCGGTCGGCCCGGCCGACGAGGCCTCGCTGCAGCGTCAGGGCGTCGTCGGGGAACTCGTCGCGGCAGGCGAGCACCAGCAGGGCCGGCAGCTCGCGTGCGCGCACGGCGAAGCCCGCCAGCCAGCCGAGCGACTCCGGGTCGGCCCAGTGCAGGTCGTCGACGATCACGGCCACCGGCGAACGCAGCTGCACGAGGCGGGTGAGCACGAAGTCCAGCCCGTCCCGCACGCCCTGCGGGTCGAGCTGCCCTCCGGGCGGCAGCAGCCCCACCGCCGGACCGACGATGTCCTCCCAGGGCCCGAACACCTGCGCCCGTTCCTCGTCCGACAGGGCCGCCAGCACCGGCTGCACCAACTGGCGCACCACACGGAACGGCTCGTGACGCTGCCGCTCCCCGCCCCGGGCGAACAGCACCGTGCAGCCGGCGCGTCGCGCCTCCCGCCGCACCTCGGTCAGCACCGCGGTCTTGCCCAGCCCGGCCGCGCCGGTGTACACCAGCAGCTCCCCGGTGCCGGCACCGGCGGGCCGGGTGAGCGCCCCGACCGCCTGCCCGGCCGACCGGATCTCGACCTCGCGTTCGTGCAGCGGACAGCCGTCCTCGCCGGCCCCGCCGTCACCCCCGGCCCCGGACTCCCCTTCGGCCACCGTCGCCCCCAATTCGCCGTTCCACAGCAGTCGTTACCGACGCCGAGGCTACTGCTGAATGGACGGCTCCGGTGCGGGCTTGACAATCCGCCCGGCCGGAACCGGATCCGCGCGAACGAGGCGTCCGGGCGGCGACGTCGGGGCTTTGTGCCATCGCCCCGGCCTGCTACGGCCTGCTACGGCCCGCGCGCGGGAAGCCGCGCACCCACCCGCCGAGGAGACGGGGCGCGGCGCCGGCCGGGTCGGGACTCGACCCGGCCGGTCACCCGGCCCTCACGAGCCGGCGGTGGCCGCCTCCAGGGTGGTCGCCATGATCGGACTGGTGAAGGTGTTCGTCGCGTTCCCCGAGGAGGGGTGGTAGGAGCCCCACTTGAGGTAGTTGCGGTCGCCGTCCCAAGTGGTGCCCTTGAAGGTGCCCGAGCCGGTGGTGAAGGTCTGCTTCACGCCGTCGAACCAGAAGTCGATGGTGCCGTTGGTGCGGCCCAGGCGGATCTTCAGCGCGTAGGAGTGCCACGTGTTGTTGGTGGTCGGCGCGGTCCACAGCGTGTGCGCGACGTGGTGGGTGTCCCACTCCTGGAGGCGGATGCGCCCGGTCGTCGCGTCGATCTCGATCGGGTGGTTCGCCGTGTCGGTGCTCGGCGAGCACTTCAGCTGGAAGACGTAACGGCTGTTCGCGTCCTTGATGTCGACCTTGGACGACCAGCCGAGGTAGAAGGTGGAGCCCTCCTTCAGGTCCGGGCCGAGCGTCTCGCAGCGCTCCTCCCCCGCCTTCTGGAACGCCCGCCACACACGGCCCTTGGCGGCGTCCTTGACGACGCCGAAGCCGCCCGACGCGCACTGGACGCCGGTGAAGGAGGACGGGCCCTTGCTGGTGCTCGGGGCCCACAGGACCTTGCCCGTCACGGCGGCGGAGCTGGTGGCGACCGCCGAGCCGCAGGAGATCGCGAGCGTGGTGAGGGCCACGACGCCGAGGACGGTCTTGCGGTGGTGGAGCAGAAGGGACATGCCTCTCCCAGGTGGATGAGTGGCCGCAACGGACGAGGTCCGGGCCGTTCGGCCCGGACGCAGGGACCGATTCGACCACCTGACGGCCCGTCGGGCCAAGCGGGCCGACCGATCGAGGCCCTTTCGGGCACGTCCACCGGTCGGCCGGGCACCGGGCGAGGGCTGCCCGGCGGGGCGCCCTCACCGCCGGCGCGGACCGCTACCGGGTGCGCGGCTGCGCCCCGCCCGCTCCCCCGGAGTCCTCGCTGCCCGCGTCGTAGGAGGAGGTGCCCTCGTCCAGCAGCGGCTCCTGCGTCTTGAGGTGCGCGGGCGCCAGTGCCCGCAGCACGTGGTAGCCGGCGATGACGACCAGGGTGCCCAGCGCGATGCCGCTGAGGCTGAAGGTGTCGGTGAACTTGATGGTGACGTTGCCGATGCCGATGATGATGCCCGCGGCGGCCGGCACCAGGTTCAGCGGGTTGCGCAGGTCCACTCGGGCCGTGGTCCAGATCTGCGCGCCGAGCAGGCCGATCATGCCGTACAGGATGACGGTGATGCCGCCGAGCACCCCGCCGGGGATCGCGGCCACCACGGCGCCGAACTTCGGGCAGATGCCGAACAGCAACGCGAAGCCGGCGGCGGCCCAGTAGGCGGCGGTGGAGTACACCCGGGTGGCGGCCATGACGCCGATGTTCTCCGAGTAGGTGGTGTTCGGCGGGCCGCCGACCGCGGTGGAGAGCATGGAGCCGACGCCGTCCGCGGAGATCGCGGTGCCGAGCTTGTCGTCCAGGTTCCGGCCGGTCATCTCCCCCACGGCCTTGACGTGCCCGGCGTTCTCCGCGACCAGCGCGATCACCACGGGCAGCGCCACCAGGATCGCGGACCACTCGAAGGACGGGCCGTGGAAGTCGGGCAGGCCGACCCAGTCCGCCGAGCCGACGCCCGACAGGTCCAGCCGCCAGTGGTCGGTGAGGTGCCCGCTCGCGTCCACCGAGTGGATCCGCCCGAAGACCCGGTCGAACAGCCAGGAGATCGCGTAGCCGAAGAGCAGCCCGAGGAAGATCGCCACGCGCGACCAGAAGCCGCGCAGGCACACCACGGCCAGCCCGGTGAACAGCATCACCAGCAGCGCCGTCCACTGGTCCTGCGGCCAGTAGGTCGAGGCGGTGACGGGCGCGAGGTTGAAGCCGATCAGCATCACGACCGCGCCGGTGACGATCGGCGGCATCGCGGCGTGGATGATCCGTGCCCCGAACCGCTGGACCGCCAGGCCCACCAGGAACAGCGCCACGCCCACCACGAACACGGCGCCGGTGACCGTCGCGCTGGTACCGCCCTGCGCCCGGATCACCGCGGCCACGCCGACGAAGGACAGCGAGCAACCGAGGTAGCTGGGCACCCGGCCGCGGGTCGCCAGCAGGAAGATGACGGTCGCGACGCCGGACATCATGATCGCCAGGTTGGGGTCGAGCCCCATCAGCACGGGCGCCACGAAGCTCGCGCCGAACATGGCCACCACGTGCTGGGCGCCGAGCCCTGCCGTGCGGGGCCAGGAGAGCCGTTCGTCGGGGCGGACGACCGCTCCCGGCGCGGGCGTACGCCCGTCACCGTGCAGCTTCCAGCGCACGCCGAGATCCATGTGGGGGTTCACTTTCTCTGTACTTCCGGGGGGTGTCCGCACCATTCTCGTGGTCACCGGGCCTCCCGCACGCCATCGCCCCCACCCCTGACCTGCGCGCCCGCGCGGCGCGGGGGCCACCGCGGCCGGCCGGTCACCGTCGTCGCCCCGGCCGCAGGGGGCCCGGGGCGCGGAGCACGGCCGGGCCCCGCGCCCCGGCACCGGGTCGGCAGCGGCCCGGTGCCGGTGCCGTCCGGAACCACCGGCTGCCGCGTACCGGAACAGCCGGAGCCACCGGAGCCACCGGAGGGACCGTCATGGAACGGCCGCCGTGGCCGGTTCAGGACTCGGTGGCGGTACTGACGGCGACCGGGAGCGGGAGGGAGGCCCCCTGGTCGAAGGCGGTGGCGAAGCGGGCTGTGCCCAGGGCCGCGCGGACCGTGGCGGCGATCCGGTCCACGTCGGCGCGTTCACCGGGCGGGAGCGGGGCACCGGCACTTCGGCGGGCGGCGTCGGCGGCGCCGAGGAGCAGTGCCGCACGGTTGAGTGCCGAGGCGCCGCCGGTGGCCGCGGCCGCGCCGGCGGTGCCCTCCAGGGAGAGGGCGAGGGCCCGCGGCTCGGCCAGCTGCCGGGCATGGGCCAGACCGCGTGCCTGGTGGGCGGCGGCCTGCGCGGGCAGGCCGCGCAGTTCGGCGACGAAGCCGAGTTCCACCTCGATCAGGTGCCTGCCCGCGGTCGACGACGGGTAGTCGTCACGCATCGCCCGGAGGTGGCGCTCCGCGTCGTCGAGGTCGCCGGCGCGCCGTGCGCCCAGGGCGAGGCCCATGACCGCGAACACCTCGCCGAAGAGGTGGCCCTGCTCGGCGGCCGTACGACGGGCCCGCTCGTGGAGCAGCCGGGACCGCTCCCAGTCACCGGCGAGGAGCGCGAGGCGGCCCAGGCCCGCGAGGCAGGCGGAGGCCTCCACGGCCAGGCCGAGCTGCTCGGCGAGGCGCAGCCCGACGCCGTGGCGGGCTTCGGCGTCGGCGTAGTCACCCTCGATCTCGGCGAGCGCGGCGAGGACCGGCACCGTCTGCAACTCGCCCCAGCCGTCGCCGAGTTCGTGGAAGAGCGCGGCGGCGGTACGGCCGTCACGGCGGGCTGCCGCGAGGTCGCCGACGGCCAGCGCGGTCCGGGCCAGCAGGGCGCGGGCGGCGGCGGTGCCCCAGCGGTCGCCCGCGGTGGCGCAGTGGTCCAGGGCGCGGGTGCCGACGGCGTGCGCCGCGACCGGGTCGCCCGCGTGGTGGAGGCCGTGGGCGAACAGCCACAGCGCCCGGCCGCGCCGGACGGGGTCGGCGATGTCCGCTTCGGGGCAGTCCCGCTCGGCCGGCCGGTGGCCGGTCAGCATGGCGAACGCGTCGTGCAGGAGCCGGAGTTCGGCGAAGGAGGATGCCGAGGCGGGCGCGGTGGCCGGCGGGCGGGCGGCGGCTTCCAGGACGGTGGCGAGGGCGCGGCGGGCCTCGTGGAGACGCCCGCGCAGCAGCCACCAGGGGCACAGGGCGGCGGCCACGCGGGCGGCGCCGTCCTGGTCCCCGGTGCGCAGCAGGTGGTCGAGCGCGGTTCGGATGTTGGCGGACTCGGCGTCCAGACGGGCGAGCTGGAGGCGCTGTCCCGGCCCGCGCAGAGGGGCTTCGGCGTGTTCGGCCACGTCGCGGAAGTACGCGGCGTGACGAGCCGCGGTGGCCGGGTGCTCACCCGCCTCGTGGAGCCGGTCGCGGGCGTAGGCGGCCACCGATTCGAGCAGGCCGTAGCGCGGGCCGTCGCCGGTGTGCGCGGCCTCGACGAGCGAACGGTCGACCAGGCGCCCGACCAGGTCCAGGACGGCGTCACCGGTGATACCGTCTCCCGCGCACACCGCCTCGGCCGCTTGCAGGGAGCAGCCGCCGGGCGGCACGGCCAGCCGCCGCAGGACGGTCTGTTCGGGCGGGGTGAGCAGGTCCCAGCTCCAGTCGATCACCGCGCGCAGGGTCTGCTGCCGGGCCGGGAGGCCGCGCTGCCCGGACCCGAGCACCCGGAACCGGTCGTCGATGCGAGCCGCCAGCTCCCGCACACCCATGGCCCGCACCCGGGTGGCCGCGAGTTCCAGGGCCAGCGGGATGCCGTCCAGACGGTGGCAGATCTCCGCGACGGCAGCCCGCGTCCCGTCGTCCGGCGTCGCGTCGTCCCCGGCAGGCGCGGCGGACCCCGTCCCGTCGTCCCCGGCGGGCGCGGCGAACCCGGGCGCGGCCGCGGCGGCCCGTTCGGTGAACAGCTGCGCGGCGGCGACCGGGTCGAGCGGGGCGACGGGGAACACCGCCTCGCCGGGCAGCCGCAGCGACTCCCGGCTGGTGGCGAGGATGCGCAGCTCCGACGCGGTGTCCAGCAGCGTCGCGACGAGGTCGGCGGCGGAATCGATCACGTGCTCGCAGTTGTCGAGGACTAGCAGGACCCGGCGCCCGCGCAGGGCCACCGCCAGCGCGGGCAGGAGGGCGCCCGGGGGCGCGGCCGGTACGGCGGCCGGGCGGATGCCGAGCGCCGCGGCCACCGCCTGGGCGAGGTCGGCGGCGTCGGCGGGCAGGGCCGCGAGTTCGACGAGCTGCACCCCGTCCGGCGCCCCGCCCTCGGGGTCCTCCGCGAGGCGGCGCGCGAGGGCCAGGGCGAGCCGGGTCTTGCCCACTCCGCCGGGGCCGGTCAGCGTGACCAGGCGCTCGGCGCGGACGAGACGGGCGAGGGCGTCCAGCGCGGGGCCGCGCCCGACGAGCGTGGTCCGCGGGGCGGGCAGGTTCGACGGCCGGAACGCGCCCGGGTGCCGGCCCCCGACGGCGTCCGCGTCCGGGGACCCGACGGGCGAGCGGGCCGGGACCGGCGGGGCCTCCGGCGCGGCCGCGGACAGGAGGGCGGCCGCGGGCAGGAGAGCGGTGTCCTGCCGCAGGATCGCCTCGTGCAACGCCGCCAGTGCGGGGCTCGGGTCGAGGCCCAGCTCCTCGGCGAGCACCGCCCGCAGTTCGCCGTACGCGGCGACCGCCTCGCTCTGCCGGCCGGTCCGGTACAGCGCCCGCAGCTGTACGGCGCGCAGCCGCTCGCGCAGGGGGTGGCGGTCCACCAGTTCGGCCAGCTCGCCGAGCAGCAGCGGATCGGCGAACTCCAGCCGGGCCTCCACCAGTTCCTCGACGACGGCGAGCCGTTCCTCGGCCAGCCGCTGCGCGGCCGGGCGGACGAACTCCTCGTCGGCGAAGTCGGCGTACGCGTCTCCGCGCCACAGATCCAGCGCCCGCGCGAACTCGGCCGCCCGGGAGCGCGCGTCGGTCTCGCTCCGGCCCCGTGCGGCGAGTGCCCGGAAGCCGGCCGCGTCGACCTGGGCGGTGTCGTCGTCGAGCCGGAGCCGGTACCCGGCCGGGTGGTGGGTCACCCGGTCACGGCCGATCGCCCGGCGCAGCTGGGAGACCTTGGCCTGGAGCGCGTTGGCGGGATTGGCGGGCGCGGCGTCGCCCCAGATGTCGTCGACGAGGCGGTCGGGCGACACCGGTCGGCCCTCGTGCAGCAGGAGGTCGGCCAGCAGGGCCCGCACCTTGGTCTCGGGCACCCGCACGGGGACGCCGTCGGCATCCCACACGGCCAGCGGACCGAGCACCCCGAACCTCATGGGCCACACCCTACACAGGGTGATCATCCGCTGGTCGGACGGGCTGCCGGCGAACCGTCAGCAGAGCATCAGCAGAGCCGAAGCGGGCGGCGGGATCGTCTGATCAGCGGGCCGCAGGCGGCCCCGACGACACCACCACGGACCACCGAGGAGCACGATCATGAGCACGAACACCGCGGTCGCGGCGGACATCGACACCGAGTCGGCCGGCCCGGACTCCCCGCTGTTCCGGCCCGCCCGGCTCGGCGCCCTGCGGCTCGCGAACCGCCTGGTGATGGCCCCGATGACGCGCAACCGCGCGAGTGCCACCGGCGTACCGGAACCGATCATGGCCACGTACTACGCCCAGCGCGCATCGGCCGGGCTGATCGTCGCGGAGGCCACGACACCGAACGCGGTGGGTGCCACCTACCCCGACATCCCGGCGATCCACGACGAGTCGCACGTGGCCGGGTGGCGCCGCGTCACCGACGCCGTCCGGGCCGCCGGCGGGCAGATGTTCCTCCAGCTGCAGCACGGCGGGCGGGTCGGCCACCCCGAAACCAGCGGGCACCACCCGGTCGCCCCCTCGGCGGTGCCGCTGCCCGGCACGATCGTCACCCCGTCCGGGCACCGGGAGAACGTCGTGCCGCGCGAGATGACCGAGCAGGAGATCCACGCCACCGTGGCCGACTTCGCCGCCGCGGCCCGCCGCGCGGTGGACGCGGGCTTCGCGGGGGTCGAGGTCCACGCGGCGAACGGGTACCTGCTCCACCAGTTCCTCTCCCGCCACACCAACCACCGCACCGACGGCTACGGCGGGGCGGTCGCCCACCGCATCCGTTTCACCGTCGAGGTGGTCCGCGCGGTCGCCGAGGCGATCGGCGCCGAACGGGTCGGGGTGCGCATCGCTCCCGGCGTCACCGCCAACGCCATGACGGAGGACGACCTCGACGAGGTCTACCCGGCGCTCCTGGGCGAACTCGACGGCCTGGGCCTCGCCTATCTGCACGTCGTCTTCGCCGACCCCGACCAGCCGCTGTTCCACACCCTGCGCAAGGCCTGGTCCGGCCCGCTGATCGCGAACCCGGCCCTGCCCTGGCCCGGCCCCCTGCCCGCCGACGGCGGCCGCGCCGCCGCCGAGCGCCTCCTGGACGCGGGCGCCGACCTGATCTCCCTCGGCCGGGCGTTCCTGGCCAACCCGGACCTGGTCACCCGGCTGCGCACCGGGGCCCCGCTCAACCCGATCCGGGACGCGCACCTGATGTACGTGGGCGGCGAGACGGGCTACACCGACTACCCGACCCTCGGCTGACACGCCCGGCGCCCGCCCGACCGGTTGGCGAAGCAAACCGCCGAAACAGGTCGGCGGAGCAAGGCACCGGAGCAACCCGGCGGAGCAAGCCGGCGCAGCGATGGGTGTGGCGCTCGGTCACCCGCGCCTCCGTCCGCCAAGGTTGACACCGGCGGCCGGCGGCGGGCGCCGAAGGGGGCCGTGACGAGGACGCGGAGGACGATCGCCATGGCAGCGGCTCAGCAGATCCTGTTCATCCAGGGCGGCGGCGCGGGCACCCACGACGCATGGGACGACAAGCTGGTCGACAGCCTGCGGCGGGCGCTCGGGGGCGGGCACGAGGTCCGCTACCCGCGGATGCCCGACGAGGGCGAGCCGAGTTACGCCGGGTGGGCCCCGGCGATCCGGTCCGGCCTGGCGGGCCTGACGGACGGCGCGGTCGTGGCCGGCCACTCGGTGGGCGGGACGATCCTCGTCCACGCCCTCGCCGAGCAACCGCCGGAGCGCAGGCTCGCGGCGATCGTGCTGATCGCCGCCCCGTTCGTCGGCCGGGGCGGCTGGCCGGGCGACGAGTTCGAGCTGCCCGGCGACCTCGGCGCGAGGCTGCCGCACGACGTGCCGGTGCACGTGTTCCACGGACTCGACGACGAGACCGCACCACCGTCGCACGCCGACCTCTATGCCCGCGCGATCCCGCGGGCGCAGGTGCACCGGCTGCCCGGGCGCGACCACCAGCTGAACGGCGACCTGAGCGAAGTGGCCGAGGCGATCCGCCCCGGCAAGCCCTGAACCCCGCGCGCCGCCCCCTGACGAAGCGTCGTGGAAGCCCCGGCCGGAGCGTCGCGGAAGCCGCTGCTCGGGTGGCATATGCCCGTGCCCCGGTCCGGCCGTCGGATCTCGGCCCAGTCCGGCGTGGGGGCCGATCACCGCACCGGACGATACCGAGGGCGGGAGGGGCGGAAGTGCACGGGGCGGGTCGCCGTTGATCCCGCCGCTCAGAGGTCCAATCTTCACCTGGAGTCGAAGGTCTGTTCTCCCGGGGCGCGTGGGGCGACATCCACTTTGCCCGCTTGCGCCGGAAGGGTCGGCCATCTCCCCTTTGCGGCTTGCGGCAGCCGTACCGGAACACCTCCCACCGGTCGGCGGCGCGCCACCACTGGCCTGCGCAGGCACCCTCCGGCAGGCCGGACGGCGCACCGGGCGGGCACCGTGGGTGGACGAAGCGAGGCGCGCGAGCGCCTCGGTGGCCGGAACGAGACCTCGAACGCGCCACGGGTCTTGTGAGGGTTGATCTCCGCCCCGCAGACTCCAACACGCATAATCTCACCGAAAGTGATCAGTCCACTTCCCTCTGTGGCGGCTGGGTCGCCTGAGGTCTGCAGCGAACAACGCGTCAGCGTTGCGGGAAAGGGTGAATTGTCATAGTGCCGCTGTCTCTTGAAGAGCACGAGGCCCTCGGCGCCGCAGAGCGGGAACAGTTCGCGGATTCGGGGTATCTGGTCCTTCCGGGGTTGCTCCCGGCTTCCTTCCGGAACCGGCTCGTGTCCGAAGTGGACCGCTGGGTCGACGACGGTCTGCGAGCCCGCTCGATAGCCAGCTGCGTCGATCCGGACACGTACGACGCGCCCCCGGTACTGGAACTGGAGCTGCCGGGCCACGGTGAGCTGCTCACCCATCCCGTCCTGATGCGCCTGCTCTCCGAACTCATGGGCGCGCCGTTCGTCTTCCACCACCTGCACAGCGACAGACAGAGCCCGGGTGTCACCGGAAAGCCCTGGCACCACGACTACGAGCCCAACGACCGCTCGGAGCCGTCCCTGCTGATGGTGCACGCACTGCACTACCTCGGTGGCCTGGACGAGACGGTCGGCAGTCTCGCGGTGCTGCCCGGCTCCCACCGCGAGCCCGCCGGCAAGACCGCGCTCGCCCACCTGGGCACCGCCGAACTACCGGGCGAGGTCGTCATCGACCGGCTGCCGCCCGGATCCACGGTGCTGCTCAACTCGGCGCTGTTCCACGCCCGTCGGCCGGCTCCCGGAAAGGGCGACCGCCCGCGGTACTTCGTGGACGCGTCGTACTGCCAGGTGGGCGCGCGCTGGCGGCCGGTGAAGCCCTTCTGGCGGCGCATGCTGGCGCGGGCGAGGGAGCTGGATCTCGGCGGCGGGCAGTGGCCGGAGCTGTTCGCGGACCGGCATTTCACCGAGTACACGAAGACAACGTGAAGGGTATCGGTGTGGAGGTTCTCGGCTCGGCCACGTTCGCCGAGGTCCGCGAGGTCTACCTGCGCAACCACGACGCCGAGCAGGCGCACGAGGCGAACACCAACCAGGACGGCGAGGAGAAC
This sequence comes from Kitasatospora sp. NPDC058218, assembly GCF_042882445.1. Classification (NCBI taxonomy): domain Bacteria; kingdom Bacillati; phylum Actinomycetota; class Actinomycetes; order Kitasatosporales; family Streptomycetaceae; genus Kitasatospora; species Kitasatospora sp. NPDC058218. The sequence continues at coordinate 123,063 of NZ_JBHVWC010000011.1, forward strand.
CTCCAGCGCGCCGACGAGCTGCTCGGCAGCTGGTGGCGGGTGCGGCTCGCGCGGACCGACGTCCTCGACGTCGTCCTGCCCTGGCACCTCAGCGAGGGCGGCGGGATCGAACTCGTCCCGCGCTCCGGGCTGACGGTGCGCCAGGCCGTGGACCGCATCCGGGCGGGCGGGCGGACGTGGGCCGAGGCGAACCCGGTGTGCTCGACGAAGGTGGGCCACCTGAAACAGGCGCCGCTCACCCCGGTGTACCTCAGCACCCTCCCGGTGTCGCACTCCGACTACTCGGACCTCCTCGTCAGGGAGGGGCTCATCCACCTCGACGGCCTGCACCGCATGGTCGCCTGGGAACTGGCCCGGCGCCTCCCGCGCGGGGCGTGGCTGGACGCGTTCGTCGCAGGTGACGTCCGGCCCCGCGTCCGGACCGCAGACCGAACCTCATGACGCCGCCCGCCCGCACGAACCGGAGACGAACACACGTGATGCCCGCGATACGGCCCGTCCCGTCACTGACCGATCTGTTGGCGCGCAACGCCCTCGCCCACCCGCGGCGGACGGCCCTGAGCGACGGGACGCGCTCGTTCGACTACCACCACCTCGACACCGTGGCCGACCGGGTCGCCGGCCTGCTGCGCGGGGCGGGCGTCGGCCGCGGCGCCCGGGTGGCCCTGGTCGGTCCCCGGGACGCCCGGCTGTTCGCGCTGCTGCACGGTGTCCTGCGGTCGGGCGCCACCGCCGTGGTGGTCGACCCGCAGTGGTCGGGACCGGACGTCCGCAGGCGGCTCGACGCGGTCGGGGTCGCCCGCGTGCTGACGACGGACGCCTCGGCACCGGTGCCGGAGCCGTACCGGGCCCTGGTCGTCGACACCGACACCGAGACCGAGACCGGCACTGACACCGTCACCGTCACCGGGACCGCCACCGGGCCCGCCGCGCCGGCTGCCACCGGCCTTCCCGCGCCGCGCGTCGCCGCGGTGGGTCCGGACCCGGAGCTGGCCTACCTCTCCTTCACCTCGGGTTCGGCGGGCGAGCCCAAGGCCGTCGCCGTCACCCACGCCAACGCGCTGCACTACGCCCGGTCGCTGTCCGACCGGCTGGGCCTGACCACCGCCGACGCCCCGTGCGTCGCCCACGTCACGACGCTGGCGGCCGACCTCGGCCACACCTCCTGGCTGCTCGCGCTCGCGACCGCGGGTGCGGTCCACGTCGTGCCCGATCACGCGACGCGTGATCCCCGCTCCTTCTGGGCATCGCTGCACGGCGCGGGGGTGTCGGTGCTGAAGACCACCCCGTCGCACCTGACGGCGCTGCTGGACGAGCGGCCCGCCACCGCTCCCGCCCTGCACACCGTGCTGCTGGGTGGTGAGGCCCTGCCCCGGACGCTGGCCGCCGCCCTGCTCGACGACGGCGTCGCGGACCGGGTGGTCAACCACTACGGCCCGACGGAGACGACCGTCGGCGCCACCTGCTTCCTCGCCGCGGCGGCCGGCGACCTGCCGGCGGACGAGGCGACCGTCCCGATCGGCACCGCGATCGGCGAGGTGGTCCTCAGGCTGCTGGACCCGCACACGGGCCGTCCCGTCCCCGACGGCGTGGCGGGCGAACTCCTCATCGGCGGAGCGGGCGTCAGCGCCGGCTACTTCGGACGACCCGACGAGACCGCCCGCCGCTTCGTCCGGCACGAGCAGGAGGGGGCGGCCCCGGCCCGGACGTACCGCACGGGCGACGTGTGCCGCCGCCGGCCCGACGGGAACCTGGTCTTCCTCGGCCGGTCGGACCGCCAGGTCAAGGTCCGGGGCTTCCGGGTCGACCTCGCGGAGATCGAGCGGGTGATCGAGGAGTCCCCGGCCGTCGTCCGGTCCGTGGTGGTCGCGCGGGACACCCCCGCAGGCGTCCAACTGCGCTCCGCCGTCAGGATCGCGGACGGCTGCGGCGTCACCCCGGCGGTGGACGCCCTCCGCTCCCACCTGCACGACCGGCTGCCCGGCTACTCCGTCCCCCAGGTGATCGTCCCGGTGACGGAGTTCCCGATCGGCCCGAACGGGAAGCTCGACCACACCCGCCTGGACGCGGTCATCAGCGGGGCCGTCGAGGACCGGGCGCTACACCCGCGGACGGGTCACGAGGACTCCCCGGCGGAGACCGCCCCGGGGTTGGCCCGCGCCATCGCACAGCTCTGGGCGAGCGCGCTCGGCCTGCCGCACCTCAGCCCGCACGCCGACGTGGTGACCCTCGGCGGAGACTCGATCCTCGCCATGCGCACGGTCGCACTGGTGCGCCGCGCCGGATTCCGCATCGTGTTCGAGGACTTCTACCAGCACCCGACCCCGACCCTGCTGGCTGCCGCCGCCCGTCCCGTGCGGGAGGACGCGCAGCCGGTGCCCGCGGCGGCGCGCCCCCGGGAGCGGGGGCTCGCGCCGGCCCAGCGGTGGCTGTTCCGCCAGCCCCTCGACGACCTCCGGCACTGGAACCAGTCCGTGCTGCTGCGCTGTGCGGTGGCCGTCGACCCGGGGGCGCTCTCGACGGCCGTCGAGGGCCTGCTCCGACGTCATCCCGCCCTGCGGCAGCCCGTCCTGCCCGACGGTCCCGGCGAACCGCGGCGCACCGGCGAGCTGGACGTGGTGACGTTCTCCGCGATCCCGCGGCAGGCCGGGCAGCTGGCGGAGACGGTCGACCGGGTCTGTACCGAACTGCACCGCAGCCTCGACCCCGCGGCAGGGCGGCTGATCCGGGTCCACCTCTTCACCGGCCCTCCGGGCGTCGACGACCGGCTGGCGGTGATCGCGCACCACCTGGCGGTCGACGGCCTCTCCTGGCGCATCCTGCTCGACGACTTCGCCCGTGCGTACCGGGCGGCGAGGTCCGGGCGGCCGGCCGACCTCCCGCCGACGGCCGACTTCTACGCGTGGGCCGCCACCTCGCCGCCGGCGTCCACGGCCCCGGGGGTGGACGCACCACGGCTGCCCGCGGCCGACCCCGGCGGCGGCGAGGCGGCAGCCATCAGCTGGTCCCTCGACCGCGCCGCGACCGCCCGACTCGTCGCACGGCACGGGCGGGGGCAGGGGCTGGAAGCGCTCCTGCTGTCGGCCTTCGCCGATGCCACGTCGAGCTGGAGCGGACAGTCCCGTCTGGCGGTCGAGGTCGAGACGCACGGCCGCGACGTCGCGGGCGCCGACGGCGATCACCTCGACACCGTCGGCTGGTTCACGGCCGTGAAGTGGGTGGCCCTCGACACCGCGGGCCGCGACGGTGGCGGCGGTGCGAGCCGCCCCACGCCGGCCGAGCGGGCGCGCGAGGTCGGGCACCGCGTTCGGGAGGCGCCCCTGTTACCGATGGACGTGACCGGCCCGCGCCCCGAGACCGGCTTCAACTTCCTCGGGACGTTCCGGTTGCCGGACGATCCCGCGCTGGGGTGGTCCGTCGCGCAGGAGCAGGCCGGTACCGCCCGCTGCACCGGCGGCGATCCGCTCTACCGGCTCCGCCTCACCGCGCGCATCGTCGAGGAGCGGCTGGTGGCCGACCTGGTGTACGGCCGGCCGGCGCTGTCCGACGAGGGTGCGCGGGGCATCGTCGCCGCCTTCGCCCGTGACGTGGCGGACGCGGCCGGGGTGGCGGCCCCGCCCGGTGCCAGGACGCCGCTGTCGACCTCCGGCCAGGTGCTGCACCCCGGCCACCGGACACCCCCCGGCCTGGCGCGGTGGCAGGTGCGCGAACCCGTCCGCGTACTCCTCACGGGGGCCACCGGCTACCTGGGCCGGCACCTGCTCACCGAGTTCGTCGCACGGGGGGCGCAGGTCACCTGTCTGGTGCGCGCGGAGCACGACGCCGCCGCGGCCCGACGGCTCGGTACCGCGCTCGGGCTCGGCTTCGGACTCGACGGGGTGACGGCGGTCGCCGGGGACATCGACCGGGAGGGCCTCGGGCTCTCCCGCAGCGGCCTCGCCCGCGCCCGCGGCGCCCAGGTGGTCGTCCACGCCGCCGCGGACGTCCGGCTGGTGGCGGCACCCGCCGACCTGGAGCGGACCAACCACGCCGCGGTCCGGCGGCTGCTGGCCTGGGTCGACGCCGAGGCTCCCGGGGCCGCCTTCCACCACGTCTCGACACTCGCCGTCGCCGGCGGCGTCGACGGATCCCCCCGCCGGTTCAGCGAGGCCGACCTGAGGATCGGCCAGAGCTTCCGGACCCCTTACGAGCGGGCGAAGTTCGGCGCCGAGGAGACCGTCCGGGCCTGGGCGGCCACCGGCCGTCCGTGGTTCGTCCACCGCAGCGGTCACATCGCGGCGCACAGCCGCACCGGCGCGTTCCAGCGCAACATCGGCGACAACCGGATCTACCAGCTCGTCCGCGGCTACGTCCTGGCCGGTGCGGCGCCGCACCGGCCGGCGACGACCTTCGCGTTCTCGCACGTGGACACGGTGGCCGCGGGGATCGCCGCGATCGCGACGGACCCGTACGCCGCGCCCGGCGTCTACCACGTCGAGACCCCCTACCAGGTACCCCACGACGAGCTCGTCGGCTGGCTCGCGGAGTACGGCTACCCGATCGTGCTCACCGACGACGACACCTTCGCCGAGGCCCTGACCCGCGTCGAGCAGACCCACCCGACCGCGGCCAGGCTGGCCTCGGCCTGGTCCCAACTCGACGACCGCAACATCGTCGTCGACAGTTCCTACACGGCGTCCGTGCTCGACCGGGCCGGGGTGCGCTTCGCCGCGCCGACCCCGCAGTGGTGGTCCGCCGCCCTGTCGTGGGCCACCCGGGCCGGGTTCCTCCCCCAGGCCGTGCTCTCCGGCCGGACGGCCTGACCGCACCCGACCGCGACCGCCACCGCCGACCGGTCACCCCTGACCCGATCACCGCCCGGTCACTCCCGGCCCGGTCGCCCCTGGCCGCATCACCCCTGGCCCAGTCACCGTGCACCACCGAACCCGAGGGTAGGTCCGATGTCCCAGCTTTCTCCGGTGCTCCAACAGGCCACGCCCGTCGTCGCGACCCGGGGCGAAGGGCTCCACCTCTTCGACGCCGACGGCCGGCGCTACCTGGACTTCACGTCCGGTGTCGGGGTGACCAGCACGGGGCACTGCCACCCCCGGGTGGTCGAGGCCGTGCAGCGACAGGCCGGCCGACTGATCCACGGGCAGTACACGACCGTGCTGCACGAGCCCCTGCTCACCCTCACCGAACGGCTCGGCGAGGTGCTGCCCGACGGGCTGGACTCGCTGTTCTACGTCGCCTCCGGCAGCGAGGCGGTGGAGGCCGCCCTGCGGTTGGCCCGGCACGCCACCGGTCGGCCGAACGTCATCGTGTTCGACGGCTCCTTCCACGGGCGCACGATGGGAGCGGCGGCCCTCACCACCGCGGGCAGCCGGTTCCGCGCCGGCATCGGCCCGCTGATGCCCGGCGTCGCGGTGGCGCCGTTCCCGTCCGCCTTCCGGCTCGGGACGACCGGGGAGGAGGCCGTGGAGCACGCCCTGCGAGGTCTCGACCACGTGCTCGCCACCGTCAGCGCTCCCGGCGAGACCGCCGCGATGTTCGTCGAACCGGTCCTCGGTGAGGGCGGCTACGTCCCGGCTCCGCCCGGCTTCCTGGCCGGTCTGCGCGAGCGGGCGGACCGGCACGGGATCCTGCTGGTGTTCGACGAGGTCCAGAGCGGCTTCGGCCGGACCGGCAGGTTCTGGGCGCACCAGCACGACGACGCCGTCCGGCCGGACGTCCTGGTCACGGCCAAGGGGCTGGCCAGTGGCTTCCCGCTGTCCGCGATCGCCGCGCCGACCGCGTTGATGCGAAAGGCCTGGCCGGGCTCGCAGGGCGGGACGTACGGCGGAAACGCCGTGGCGTGCGCGGCCGCGCTCGCCACGCTCGACGTCATCCGCGACGAACGCCTCGTGGAGAACGCCGCCGAACAGGGCGGGCGGCTGGCGGACGGCCTGCGATCGGTCGCGGCGGCGGCCCCGGCCGTGGCCGACGTGCGCGGGCTGGGACTCATGCTCGGCAACGAGTTCTGCCACCCCGACGGTTCGCCCGACGCGGCGGCCGCGAAGCGCGCCCAGCAGGCGGCCGCCGAACTCGGCCTGCTCCTGCTGACCTGCGGGGTCCACCTGAACGTCGTACGGATGATTCCGGCGCTGGTCGTCACCGCCGACCAGATCGACGAGGCGGTGGCACTGTGGTCGAAGGCCGTGGCCGCGGCGACGCAGTGAACCCCGGGACCGACGAGAAGGACGACGAGGAGGAGTCGTGTACGACATGTCCGATGGCACGGTGACCGAGATCGGCTGGAGCAGTGCCGATCTGGAGTCCCGACGTGAACGCTGGTCGCTCCCGCTCGGCGACACCGACCGACAGCTCCTCGGGGCCGACGCGCGGGCCGGGCGGTGGGACCTGGCCCAAGGGGTGCGCAAGACGCTCGACACCTTCGTGCGCGACAGCATCCGGTCGGTGGGCTTCGCGCACGTCCGCAACCTGATCGATCCCGCCGCGTCCGAGGACGCCGCCGTGACCGGTCTGTCGTTCGTCCTGGGGGAGTTCGGACAGATCGTGGTCCAGAACGCCCAGGGCGACCTGACCCAGGTGCTCCGCGACCGCGACGGCGACGGCGCGACCGAACTCGGGTTCCACTGCGACACCTGCGACCTGCTCGTCCTGCTCTGCCTGCAGCCGGCCGTGCGGGGCGGCGGGCTCACCAAGCTGGCCAGCGCCCGCCACGTGCACGACCTCATCGGGCGGGAACGGCCGGACGTGCTCACCACGCTCCAGGAGGACTGGACCTTCGACCGGACCGGCCGGGCCGGCGAGCAGGTCGTCGTCTCCCCGATCCTCTTCACCCAACCCGACACGACCGTGGGCTGCTACTACCAGACCCGCACCGTGCGGTCGTCCCCCGAACGGGGCGGCCCGCCGCTGAGCGCACGCCAGTGGGAGGCCCTCGCCGTGCTCGACGAGGTCCTCTACCGGCCGGAGATCGCCTTCGGCCTGGCCATGGCCGCCGGCGACCTGTTGATCATCCGCAACAGCCGGGTGCTGCACGGCCGTTCCCCCTACATCGACGAACCCGGTCCGAACTCCCGCCGGATGCTGCGGATCTGGATGAACACGGAGGTACTGTGAGCACCGAGGAAGCGGGAAACGGCAGGATCGCCGTCGTCACCGGCGGCGGCAGCGGACTCGGCCGGGCCGGTGCGCTCGCCCTGCTCGCCGCCGGGTGGTCGGTCGTGGTGGCCGGCCGGCGCAAGGACGCGCTGGAGGAGACCGTCGCCCTGGCACGGCTCGACCCGCGGCGGATCCTCGCCGTCCCGACCGACATCAGGAGCCCCGACCAGGTCGAGGCCCTCTTCCGGAGCGCTCGCGAGTACTTCGGCCGGGTCGACCTGCTGTTCAACAACGCGGGTGCGGCCACCGCGCGCAGGCCGATCGCGGACGTGCCGTTCGAGGACTGGACCCGGGTGATGGACACCACGGTCACCGGCACCTTCCTCTGCGCCCAGGAGGCCTTCCGCACCATGCGGGCGCAGTCACCGGCGGGTGGGCGCATCATCAACAACGGCGCCCCGTCCGCGCATTCGCCACGACCGAACTCCATCGCCTACACCACGGCCAAGCACGCCGTGCTCGGACTGACCCGGGCCCTGGCACTGGACGGCCGCAGGTTCGGCATCGCCTGCGGTCAGATCGACGTCGGGAACGTGGCCCCGGTCGACGGAAGCCCGCAGCCGCCCGCCATGCAGGCCGACGGGACGATGGCCGTGGAGGCGACGATCCCGGTGGAACGCTTCACCGAAGCGCTGCTACTGATGGCGTCGATGCCGCTCGACACCAACGTGCAGTCCCTCACCGTGCTGCCGACGACGATGCCGTTCATCGGAAGGGGCTGACCGGATGCTCGTCAGTGCCCGATCCTTCGACGAGTACCGGGCGATGTTCGCGTTGTCGGACCACGACCTCTCCCTGCGGATCCTGGACTGCCCGGGCGGGGCCGCGAGCTTCGTGGCGGTGGCCGGGGCCCGCGGCACGGACGCCGTCGCCGTCGACCCGCAGTACGCCCACGGCACGGACCGGCTGGGCGCCCTGGTGCTGAAGGAGATCGACCACAAGCACGCGGCGCTCGTGGCGAACGCGTCGGACTTCCTGTGGACGTGGTTCGAGGACGTCGAGAACTACACCCGCCTGCGCACCGAGGCCGCGCGGACGTTCGCCGCGGACGCCGCCGCGCGCCCGGACCGCTACCTCGCGGCCTCCCTGCCCCGCCTGCCCTTCGCCGACCGGTCCTTCGATCTCGTCCTCAGCTCCCACCTGCTGTTCTCCTACGGCGCCCAGCTGGACGAGGAGTTCCACCTGAACTCCCTGATCGAACTGGCGCGGGTGGCCCGCCGGGAGGTGCGGCTGTTCCCGCTGGTCCTGCACACCAGCGACCGGCCGTACGAGCCGCTGGACCGGATCCGGCACGAGCTGGCCGGCCACGGCATCGCGACCCGGCTGCAGCAGGTCGACTACGCGTTCCAGCGCGGCGCCGACCGGGCGCTCGTGCTGGACTGCACCGACCACCGCGCGCTCCCGCGCGCGAAGGCCTCCACCCCCGCCGGCTCCGGTGGTTCCGATCCGGTGCGGTGGCGGCACCTCGGCGCACATCCGTGACCTTCGACCGCGGCGGCGTCGCCCCCGGCCCGGGGTGCACGACACCGCCCACCTCCGCGAACCCGTGACACCCCGGGGTGTCACGGGTTCGCGGACGGTCAGTCGAGCGCGACGACCATCTTGCCCACGGCCCGGCCCGCCTCCATCACCCGGTGGGCTTCGACGATCTCGTCGAAGCGGAAGACCCGGGTGGGCCGAGCCCGGAGGACGCCGGCCTCGACCTGGGCGTAGATCTCGTCCAGCGGCACGTCCGAGAGCGGGAAGGCGGGGGTTCCCAGGACGAAGGCGCTGCCGAAGAAGCTGAGTTGGACACCGCTGGGCAGATCGGCGATCGGGTCGAAGTCCGCCACCGGGGAGAACCCGCCGAGGAAGCCGACCTGGCAGACCCGCCCGCGCGGCCCGACCGCGCCGAGTGAGTCGCGAAGCACCGCGTTGCCGACGATGTCGAGCAGCGCGTCCACGGCGAGCCCCCGGCGTCCGACCTCCGCGGCCAACCGCCCGTCGTCGATGAGCACTTCGGCGGCCCCGAGCTCCTTGAGCAGGGGCGCGTGCGCCGGTTCGCGGGTGGTGGCGAGCACCGTTGCGCCGTGGTGGACGGCCAGGTTGACGGCGGCCTGTCCGAGGGAGGAGGTCGCGCCCCGGACCAGCAGGGTCTCCCCTGCCTTGAGGGCGAGGTTCCCGTGCAGGGCGCTGTACGCCGTGGCGTACACCTCGGGCACCGCGGCCAGATCGGCCCAGGGCAGCCGCGAGTTCACGGCCACCACATTGGTCGCGGGGACGCTCACGAGTTCCGCGTAGCTGCCGTTGCGGGTCCGTCCCATCCCGCCGAGGATCGCCACCACCCTCGTCCCGGCGGGGAGCCTGCCCGAGGGGTCGGCCTCGACGAGGCCGGCGCACTCGATCCCGGGGACGGCGGCGACCTGACCCCAGGCGCCGCTGCGCATGTACGCCTCGGCGTGGTTGAGGCCGAACGCCCTGACCCTGATGAGGACCTCGCCGGTGGCGGCCACCGGGTCGGGCAGGTCGGTGACCGCGAGGACCTCGGGGCCGCCGTGGGCGGATATGACAATGGCCTTCATGTCCGGACCTCATTCTTGAGTAGTCATTCAACTATTGGGCCGAGAAAAGGGCCACCGCGCCCGGTGGCCCTGAAATGCCGCGCCGTCAGGAGAGCGTGACGAAGGCGTTGTCGACGACGGCCCGCAGGACCGCCTCGTCGGGATTGGCCTTGCCGACGACCATGAGCCCCTGGCAGGTCGCGACCAGCAGCTTGGCGCTGCCCGCCGCGTCCAGCGAGGCCCGCACCTCGCCCCGGCGGACGGCGTTCTCCAGGGCGTGGGTCATGCACCGCTCCAGGCGCGCCAGGTGGCCGCGCACGACGGCCGCCGCCGCGTCGTCCTCGGCGGCCTTCTCGATCGCCGTGTTGACCAGGAGGCAGCCCTGACGCCCTTCGGGGCTGAGCAGGTCGCGCACCAGCCCGTCGAAGTAGCCGCGGACCTCCGCGACCGACGCACCGGGCGCCTCCAGCTCCCCGAGCTTCCGGGGCACCACCAGCTTCGAGTAGCGCTCCAGCGACTTCACGAAGAGCGCGCGCTTGCCGCCGGGGAACGCGCTGTAGATGCTGCCGGGCTTGACACCCGTGGCCTTCACCAGGTCCTCGATGGACGTGGCCCGGTATCCGCGCTGCCAGAACCGGAGCATGGCCTGTTCGAGGACGGCGTCGGGGTCGAACTCGCGGGGCCTGGGCATGGGGGAAATATACATGAGTGACCATTCAAGAACAACGCCACGCAGGCCGGGGCGGAGGACCACGGGACCCGCCCGAACCCCGGAGCCACCCCCGGAGCGTCAGGACCAGAGGTGGTCGCCCAGGGCGGTGCCCTCCACGGCACCGGGGAGGACGTAGGCGACGGCGGAGGCGGTGTGTTCGAGGAAGGGGTTGAGGGCGTCGCGGGCGGCCAGGCGGTCCTGGACGCGGGTGAACAGGCCCGGGTCGCGCATGAACGCGCAGAAGAGCAGGCCGCGGTCGCCGGGGGCGTCGTCGTAGCTGTAGCCCCGGCGGAGCATGCGGGCACCGCCGTCGAGGCGGGGGCCGGTGAGGCGGACGTGGGCGGCGGCCGGGATGACGTAGGCGCCGTCCGGGTGCTTGGCGTAGAGGTCGGGCTCGTCGTGCTCGGCGGTGCCGGTCAGCGGGGCGCCGTCACCGGCGCGGCGGCCCATCGCGAGGTTCTGCTTCTCCTCGGGGAGCGCGGCGAACGCGGCGGTGTCCATCCGGATCCGCCGGTAGACCAGGACGGTGGCGTCCTGGTGCGGCCCCGGCGGGCCCCAGACCCACTGCCGGGCGGCGTCCTCGTCCGGGTTGGCGGTGCCGTCCTTGAAGCCGAAGAGGTTGCGGGGCGTGGCGCCCGGCTCCGTCCCGGGCAGGAAGCCGGACTGCGACCAGCGGGGCGTGGCGCCGGCGGCTCGGGCGGCCGTGGTGGCGAGTTCGGTGACGACGGCGAGCGTCCAGTGGTCGGCGGCGCAGAGTTGGAGCAGCAGGTCGCCGCCGCTGCGCGCCGGGTCGAGGCGGTCACCGGGGAACGGCGGCAGCTCGGCCAGTCCGGCGGGGACGGCGAGGCCGAGCCTGGCGGCGAGGCCGGGGCCGAGGCCGACCAGCGAGGTGAGCCGGGTGGTGCCGGCGGCCCGCAGGCGCGGGTCGGTCGACGGGCCGTCGCCGGCCGTCGCCGCGGCCAGGGTGCGGGTCCAGGTGGCGAGGAGGGTCCGCAGGGCCTCCCGGTCCGCGGCGGCGGAGGTCGGCGGGAGGTCGAAGGCGAGGAGTTTCGTCGCCGGGGGCTGGGGCGCCGTCACACCGGACTGCCGGGCGCCGTGGAAGGGGACCGGCGCCTCGGGCGGTGGAGCACCGGGTGCGGCGGCGCGGCCCGATGTGCCGTCGCCGGCCGCCAGTTCGCCGGCCGCCGCCCCGACACCGGCGGCGAGCACCGCACCGGCCGCCAACAGCGCCCGTCGCCGCCCGAGGCCGGGCGCGGCCGACGGGCTCGACGACGGCGCGTTTTCCGGTTCGGTGGGCATGCGCCCTATTGGAGACGATAGAACACATGCCATGCAAATCACCTCGCCTGATCGTCACTCAACTCCTGCGGCCGCACTGACCGCGACCGCCCTGGCCGTCGCGGTCGCCCTGGCCTCGGGGTGCTCCTCCGCGGGCCCGGCCTCGGACGACGCCAGGCATCCGGCCGGGAGCGTGGTCCGCGTGCCGCAGGACTTCCCCACCGTCCAGAAGGCCGTGGACGTCGCGCGCGAGGGCGACACGGTGCTGATCGGCCCCGGCACCTACCCCGAGAGCGTGCGCGTCACCAAACGGAACGTCGTGGTGCGCGGGACGGACCGCTCCGCCGTGGTGTTCGACGGCGGGCTCAAGCTCGCCAACGGCATCACCGTCACCGGCCCCGGCTCGGTGGTGGAGAACCTCACCGTCCACGGCTACCTGGCCAACGGCGTCCTGTTCACCGGCGTCACCGACGCGAAGCTGCAGCAGCGCGGCGCGGGCGGCTCGGCCTACGACCCGCTGGACACCGCCCGCTTCCCGCCCGTGGAGGGCTTCCGCGCGACGCGGGTGACGGCGTACAACAACGGCCTGTACGGCATCTACGCCTTCGACGCGCGCTCCGGCGTGATCGAGGACTCCTACGCCTCCGGACACGCCGACTCCGGCATCTACGTCGGCCAGTGCAAGCCCTGCGACACCCTGGTGCGCGGCAACACCGTGGAGCGCAACGCGGTCGGCGTCGAGCTGACCAACGCCTCGGACGGCCTCTCGATCCTGGGCAACCGGGTGGCCGGCAACCGGGTGGGCGTCACGATCAACTCCAACGACCTGGAGGCACTGGCCCCGCAGCACGGCGCGGTGATCGCGGGCAACGTGGTCGTCGACAACAACGCCGCCGACACGCCCGAACAGGCGGACGGGGGCTTCGGGATCGGCATCGGGATCGGCGGCGGTACCGCGAACCGGGTGGAGCGCAACCTCGTCCGGGGCAACCGCGCGGCCGGGGTGATCGTCACCGACCCGCCGGGGCACCCGGCGAGCGGCAACCGGGTCGAGGGCAACCAGGTGGACGGCAACGGAGCCGACCTGGTGCTCGCCTCGGCCGACCCCGACAACTGCTTCGGCGGCAACCGGCCCGGCACGCAGAGCCCGGACGGTCTGGAGGCCGCGGCCGGCTGCGGCGGCCAGGGGCGCGGGCCACTGACCGCGGGCCGCCCGGCTCCGGTGCAGGCGCCGCCCGGCGTCCCGTTCAGCCGGGTGCCGGCACCGCCCGCGCAGTCCTCGCTGCCCGATCCGACCGTGCCCGGCCGCCCGGCGACCGGCCTGCCGGGGGCGGTGGACCCGGGGGCTTACCCGCTCCCGACGGACGCCGGCGCGCTCCCGGCACGGCCGGCGGGGTGAGGGGCGGCCGGGGCGACGGGTGGCGGGCCGGGGTCAGCCGGTGAGCCAGGGCGCCTCGGGCAGCTTGGCGCCGTCGTCGTGCCCGGCGAACTCCACCGTGGTCGGGGTGCCCAGGCCCGGCATCCGCATCGTCACCCGCCGCAAGGTGCCGTCGCCGTCGACCCAGTAGGTCAGCGGCGACCGCCCGCCGTCGGGCGCGGCGCCCTGGGCGCGCGGGCCGGCGAACCGGTCGTGGCTCCGACCGTCCAGGCGCTCGCTTCCGAGCCAACGGGCCCCGGACTGGGCGAGCAGCAACGGGTTGTCCGGCCGGTCGGCGCCGAGCTGGACCAGCAGTTGGAGCCCGGCGTCCAGCGGGTCCGCCGTGTAGGTGCGCGGGGACCAGCCCGACCGGGGGACGCGCTCGGCCTGCTGCCAGGCCGGGCCGTCGGCGCCGGCCGGTGCGGGGGCGAGCCCGAGACCGCCGGCGTCCCAGACGACCAGGCCCTGGTCGAGCGGGCCGCTCGCCCCGGTGACCCGGTAGCGGCCCGCGCCCCGGCGGGTGCGGTAGTCCACGACGCCCTCGACCCGGACCTCGACGCCCCCGCTCTCGGCGGCGGTGAGTGCCACCGTGACCGGGCTGGCCTCGAACAGGTTCAGGCGCGACAGGGCCAGCCGGGAGGCCTCGTCGACGGTCACCGCCCGCTCCCCGGTCCCGTCGGCGACGGTCCGGTGGACGACGACGCCCGCCGCGGCGGCGACGGCGGCGCACGCCACGAGCGCGACCACGGTCCTGCGCCCGAGGCCCCCCCGGCGACGCGGCCCGCGACCGTCGGCCCCCGCCTTCCGGGGCTCCGCCTTTCGGGGCTCCGGCTTACGGGGTTCCGACTTGCGGGGCTCCGACGTACGGGGCTCCGACGTACGGGATTCCGCCTTCCGCCCCTCCGGCTTACGGGCTTCCGCCTTCCGGGCCATGCGCTTGCCTTCTCTCCTCGGTCGGTCACGACAGTCGGGCGGGTCCGGGGACCGAAGTCCGCGGACCCGCCCGATCAGTGCCGGTCCTTCAGGACCGCCACGGGGGGCGTGCTATTGCTACTGCCGGGCCCTGCGTCGGCGGGCCAGCAGGACCAGCGCCGCGCCGAGCGCGCTCAGCGTGCCCGCACCGGCCAGCATCACCGGGATCCCCTCGCTCGCACCGGTGCTGGGCAGGTGCGATCCGGGGGCGGGGGCCGGCGGAACGGGAGCCGGCGGGGCGGGCGGCGTCGCCGCCGGTCCCGGCAGCGTCGGAGCCTGCGTCGTCCCGGTCGGCGTCGGGGTCGGCGTCGGTGTGGGCGTCGGCGTCGCGGTCGGGGTGGGGGTCGGGGTGGGGATCAGCCGGTTGACAGCCGTCACCTCGACTCCGGTGCCGAGGTTCTCGGCGGTCAGCACCAGCGGTCCGAACACCGCCACCTCCGGCGGGGTGTAGCCCTCCGGCGGCGCCAGCTCCTGCCAGTAGTACGTCCCCGGCACGCCGCTGCCCTTGCAGATGCCGTCGGCCCCGGTCGTGCAGGGGTCGCCGACCGCCGTGTCGGGCTTCTCGCCGTTGCTCTGCAGCCCGTCGGTGCCGTTGGTCTCCTTCCACAGCCGGAACTTCGCGCCCGCCAACGGCTTGCCGTCCTGGTCGTGCTTGACCAGGCGCAGCGCGCCCTCCTGCTGTCGGAAGCCGAAGTCGTAGGTGTGGTCGTTCTCCCCCGGTCCGCCCGTGGTGAGCGCTCGTTCGGCGTACTGCCCGCCCGCCGGTACGACGCCCTTGGAGTCGACGAACCGGTTGTCGCCGACGTCGGCGTCGGTCGGCACCCACTGGTACAGCGGGCCGCCCTTGGCGTAGTCGGCCGGGTTGTCGAGCCTGACGGTGTACTTGGTGCGCGGCTTGAGGCCGCCGGTGACGTTGGAGTCGTCGAAGTAGTACTCGCCGCGCTCCGTGGTCTTCGTGGTGCCGACGAGCTTCCCCGACTCGTCGTACAGGTTGACGGTCGCCGCCGGCACGGGCCGCTGGCCCGGGCGCTGGACACCGCTGCGCTCGGGGTCGTACCAGACCCGGTTGCCGATCTGGAGCGGGGCCTGGTCGCAGAGCACCTCCAGGTCGCCCATCGAAGCGCCCTTGCCGAACGGGGCCACCGTCCCCGGGGGGTTGAGGCGCAGGCCGAACTTCGGGTCCTGCGTGCCGTCGCGCTGGAGGAACGACGTGCCGTAGCCGAAGGCGGTGTGGTTGGGGTCGAAGGCGGAGGTCGCGATGGTGTTCTCGACCTTGGAGGAGGCCATGCCGGCGAACGCCGTGTTGTGGTGACCGCCCCAGCCGGTGTCGAAGAAGCGGGTGCCCCGGGGGGACAGTCCGCACCCGTTGTTGGTGTCCATCACGAACGTGCCGTTGGCCGGGCAGGCCTTGTTCAGGTCACCGCCCGACATGACGACGGAGACGGAGCCCGGCGCCGGTCCGGCCGGTGCGCGGTCGCCGAAGCGGTCGCGGAAGGACAGCAGCATCGAGCCGTCGGCCTCGAAGGCGATCTCGCCCAACTCCGGCTCGGGCTGAGCCATGTAGGACGTGCAGGCCTGGCCGTTCTGCGAGGTCGGGTAGGTGTTGGTCCACGGGAACCAGCCCGCCCCGTCGCAGGGAGGGCCGCCGACCGTGGACTGGCGCGGGTAGTCCAGCGGCTGGTTCAGCACCGCCGACGCGAAGGCCCCGGTGGCCAGGTCGAACGGCAGCACCACCGCGCGCAGGTCGGACGCCTTGCCGGTCGACTCGCCCGAGCAGACGCCGCCGAGGTAGCCGGCGCCGTCCTGCAGTCCGAGGCCGAACGGCCGCCAGTCCCCGGCCGCGGGGCAGCCCGGGTCCGGGATCGGGTAGGCGGCCTTCGGTGCGGCCGCCGTGGGCCCGGTGGCGTCGTAGCGGTAGAGCTTGCGGTCGTTGAGGTTGACGACGAAGAGGTCCTTGCCGTCATCGGTGATCTTGATGCCGCCCAGGCTCTCCTTGCCCGGCACCGCCAGGAACGCGTCGTCGGTACCGCCGCCGTGGACGGTCGAGCCGGCGTCCGGGACGGTGGCGAACAGCGTGGTCCGCTGCTGCGCGAGGTCGGTCACGTAGAGCGCGCCCGCGCCGCCGGGGCCGTAGTCCGTGGTCCGCTTGGCGACTGCCGAGGAGAACACCCGCCGGTCCGTCCGGTTCCACGCGATGCCGTACAGCGAGCCGGTCTCCGCGTTGGTGGCGAGGTTCGTGGCGTTGACGTCCACCCCCTCCTGCCCGCGCGCGCTGTACGGGAAGGACAGCAGAGTGCGCTGCGTCCCGCCCTCGCGCGTGGTGGGTTGACAGGTGGTCACCAGCGGCGCGTTCTTCTGGCAGTAGTCACCCGGGCTCCACAACCCGGTGGTGAACGCCACGTTCTTGCCGCCGGAGAGGTCGACGAACTCCTCGTTGCTGCTCAACTGGGTGGGAGACCCGGTCAGGCCCTGCCGCGAGGCGAAGGCCGGGAAGAGCTTGCCCGGCTTCGGATTCACCACCTGGACGCGGTACTTGCCGCCCACGAGCTTGGCGGCCGGTGCCAGTGTCACCGTGCCGTCCGCGGCCGTGGTGCCCTCGACGCCGGCGCCCGCGTCGTCCGTGAGGGTCACCTTCACGCCGGCCAGACCCGGCTCCAGCGCGGGAGTCCACACCCCGCTCGTATCCACGGCCCGCACCACGCGGACCGTCACCGTCCCGTCGCCCGCCTGCGGGAAGGCCTCCGGGGCCGCCACCAGCGAGCCGGCGCCGATCCCGACGACCAACGCGGCGGTGCCACCCACGGCGCGGCGACCGAACACTCCCGGCCGCCGCCGCTCCGGGCCGTACTCGGCACCGGGCTTCAGTTCACGTGTCGTTGTCATCCCTGCTCTCATCGTTCAGTCGGGCCTACCGCCCCTACCTCGCAAGCGAGTTCACGCGTGGCGGGAAACCGCTGTATTTAACGGGAGCTTAAGGGGACTTCACACCAGTTCGCAGGAGAACTAGGAACTTTGACGCAACATCATACGTTCCGGGCGGGGGCCCCAGGATGTCATCTCGTTTTGGCCGATTGCATGCCGGTCCACGCCCGCTCGTGCCATGCGGCGACCACCACCCGGCACACCGATGCCCCCTCCGCCACCGCTGTCCCGGGACACCGTCAGGACAGCCGCCTCTGGTGACCAGGACACGCCACGCCTGACGATGCTACGGGCGGGCCTCTACACCCGGCTCTTCCACCCACAGGCCGACGGATCCCGGTGGCGGCCGCCCCACGAACTCCGGAGAACCGCTCCGGAACGCAGAAAGCACCGCGGAGAAGAAGCACCGCGGAGAAGGAGTACACCATGTCAGTGCAGGCCATCCGGCTGCCGCAGTTCGCCATCCTGGCCCTCGACGAGAACGAGGCGCCGCGGGTCATGACCGACTCCGCGACCGAGCGCGCCTGGGTCCCGGCGTACGGGGCGGTGCCGACGTACGCGAGCGTCGACCGGTCCGTTTCGATGCCGCAGGCGATCTGACCGCCGGTCTGACCCCGTCCGCCTGAGCGGCCGTACGGCGGTGGAGTGCCTGTCACGGAGGCGCACACCGCACTCCACCGCCGCACCGCGCTCCGGACGACGGCGCACGACCGCACGACCGCACGCAGGAACGGAACAGAAAGGCACCACCGTGGCCACGGTCTCCCCCCGCACAGCGGAGGACATTCTCGCGCGGGACGGTCTCTTCGGAGACTCCGCCGCCATCGAAGCCAGGAACTTCGCCAGGTACCGCCTCGGGCTGTCGCTCCTGGGCGCCCGCGACGCCCGGCACGCCGACATCCTGCACGCGCTCTCGCTGGAGCCGGACGACCGGCTGCTCCCCGCCCTGACCGACCCCGTGCTGCGCAACGCCTTCGAGGACGACACGGCCTGCCTGGAGAGCGGGGTGTTCACCGCGAGCGCCCTCGGCAGCCACCTCGCGGAGGGGGTGTGGCCGCTGCCCGCCGACGGCTCCGGTCCCTGCGAGAGCCTCATGCGGACCCGGGCCCGTCCCTGGCCCGGGAACGGGGCGGGCTGGGTCTGGACCGGGCTCCGGCTCCCGTCCTCCCGTTCGGCCATGGCCGAACGGCTCCGTGAGCTGTACCGCAACAGCTTCGACGCGGGCACTCAGAACGAGCCCTTCGACGCGACCCCGGAGATGGTCGAGGCGCTGCGGCAGGGCGCCGGCCTGCTCACGTCACTCCTCCCGCAGATCGGTCCGGGGGTACTGCGGCACGTCTCGCTGGTCGGGTTCAGCGACGGCGACTCCCCCGACGGCCCGCTGCAGTCACTGTCGGGCGGCGACCCGCTGCCGTCCGCGATCCTGATGTCCCCCGGCCGGCTCCGCGACCCCTGGACGACGGCCGAGACACTGCTGCACGAGGGCGCGCACCTGAAGCTGTTCGACGTGCTGCGCTCCTGCTCGCTGGTGGAGGACGGCACCGCCAAGGTGCCCATCCCCTGGCGGCAGTCCTCCTGGAGCTTCATCAGGGTGCTGGTGGCGCTGCACTTCTACGCGCACCTGATGGTCTTCCAGTCCGCGGCCCGAGAGGCGGCTCCCGACCTCGTCGCCCGGTACGGCCCCCCGCCCGCCGACGAGGTCATCGACGAACCGACCCCGGGGAGCCCGGCCGCCTCCCTCGGCACCCACCGCACCGTGCTGGAGCGCCTGACCTACCTCGCGGAACAGGCCCTCTGCGCCGACCACGGGCAGGTGACCCCGGAGGGCCGCCGCTTCGTCCACTGGCTGCTCGACGGCGTCGAGCACTGCGAGCCCCGGGTGCGCTCGCTGGTCCGGGTGCCCCGACCGGCCGAAGCGGACCCGGCCGGCGCGGACCCGACCGACGAACCGCCGACCCTCGACGGCGTCTTCGTACGCGACGGATCCGCGCTGATCCGGGAACTGCCCGACCAGCGGCAGCTCCTAGTGCTGCTGCCGGACCGGGCGCGCTTCCACTGGCTCGACGCACACACCTGGACCGTCTACGCCCTGTGCGAGGGGGTGCCGCTGACCGAGCTCGCCGCAAGGTACCGCCGCACGGTGCAGGGAGCACTGGGTGAGGACGCCGCCCGCAGGACCACCCGCAAGTGCCTGGACCTGCTGCTCGCGGCGGGACTGGTGTCCCGGGTGGACGGCCCCGCCACCCCCGGCGGCACACCGTGACGAGCCTGCCGCTGAGCGACCTCGACCGGATCCCGGTGCCCTTCGGGACGTCCCCGGGCACCGTCCTCGCGGAGCGCCCCGCCCACGACGTGCCGGACGAACTCGTGGTCACCCGCCGGCCCTCCGACCTCGCCGCGCGGATCCGGGCTCCGGAGGTCATCCGGGAGGCGCTGCCCCGCTGATCCTCCGGACCTGGTCGCCGGACGCCCGCCGACGCGCACGGGAGAGCACCCCGTGTGCGTCGGACAGGCCGAGCCGGTGGCCGGTCTCCGCCAGGACGGCAGTGGCCTCGGCGGCGAGCCGGGCCGCCTCGTCGGGCCGGCCCCGCACGAGACCGACCCGGCCGAGGAGCGTCAGCGCCCGGCCCTCGACGATGCGGTAACCCTCGCCGCGGGCCAGGGCCAGGGCGGACCGGCCGTGGGCATCGGCGTCGGCGAGGTGCCCACCCAGGAGGCAGAGCTCGGCCCGGCCGATCAGGATCGCCGCCTCCGTGTGCCTGGCCCCGGCCCGTTCGGCGAGGGCGTGTGCCTGGTCGTAGGCCTTCTCGGCCTCGACCGGCTCCCCGCGACGGGCGTGGACGGAGGCCACGGTATGGAGGGCCGCCGCGATCAGACGGCTCTCGCCGATCTCGTCGGCCAGGGAGGCGGCGGCCCTGGCGAGGTCCAGTGCCGCCGCGTGGTCCTCCCGGTCCCGGTGCCAGTCGGCCAAGCCCCGCAACGTCTCCGCCTCGCTGCCCCGGTTACCGATCTCCCGGTGGATCGCCAGGGCCTCCATGAGCCGGTCGAGCGCCTCGTCGGAGCGCCCCAGAAGGCCGAGGACCTGTCCCAGATTCCCCTGGACGACCCCCTCGGCACCGCGTGAGCCGATTCGCCGGCTCAACTCCAGCACCGTGCGGTTGTGCCGCTCCGCCGCCCGGAGGTCGCCGAGCTCCTGACAGAGCAGGCCCATGTTGCCCTCCATGCTCAGCCGGAGCATGGCCCACTTCGGATCGGCCGGCAGGACCGTCAACGCCTCCTGGTAGCGCTCCACGGCGCCCCGCAGACCACCGGTCAGGATGTCGACCAGGCCCAGGTTGTTGAGCGCCTGGGCCTGTCCCTCCCGCCACCCGACGGACTCCGCCTCCTCCAGCACCGCGCCGTAGTGCCGGGCCGCGCTCTCGTACCGGCCCAGGCTGCGGTGGGCGTCGCCGAGGCTCATCCGCGCGGCCGCGGAACCCATCACCTCTCCGGCCTCCCGGGCTGCCTCGATCGCCGCCTCCGAGACCGAGATCCAGTCCGCGGCGGTGCGGACCAGCCAGAAATAGCCTCGCAGACCGTCGCACAGCTCCCAGGCGGCGGAGGGCAGGCCCAGCTCTGCGGCGCGCTGCGCGGCGAGGACGAGATTCGTGTGCTCCTGCCGGAACCACTCCCGAGCGGCGGTCTGGTCGTGCATCACGGCCGCCTCGCTGACGGCGTGTTCGGGGGTGAACACCCGCATCTTCTCCGGGTAGAGCAGCCGGGCCCCGGTGTGCACACCCGCCAGGTAGTAGTCGTAGAGCCGCCGGAGCGCGGCGGCCCGCTCATCGGCGCTCTCCTCCGCCGCCACGCAGTCCTCGGCGTGGAGTCGGAGCAGATCGTGGAAGTGGAACACGTCGTAATCCCGCTGCCCGACCAGGTGCGCGGCGACCAGTCGCTTGAGGAGCTGCGACGTCCGGGCGGTCGTCAGGCCGAGCAGCGCGGAGGCACCGCCCGTGGTGCTCGTGGGCCCGGGCACGAGGCTGAGCCGCCGGAAGAGCCTCCGCTCGTCGGGCGAGAGGGACAGGTAGGACGCGGAGAAGACCGCCCGCAGATTGCTGGCCTCGTCCTCCGGCACGCTGAGCGCGCCCAGCCGCCGCTCCTGCGCCCGGAGCCGTGCGACGTAACGGGCGACCGGGCGGTCCCCACCGTCTTCGCGCACGTTGACGGCGGAGACCCCGAGCGCCAGGGGCAGGTGCCCGCACAGCCGGGCCAGTTCTGCGGTGGCCTCCGGCTCGGCCTCGACGAGCGCCGCCCCCATGAGCCGTTCCAGCAGTTCCCCGGCCTCCGCCGGGGAGAGGGCGTCCACCCTGAGGTGGCGGGCGTTGTCCCGGACGACCAGACCCGCCAGTACGTCCCGGCTGGTCACCACCACGTACGAGCCGGGCGTCCCGGGAAGCAGCGATCGAACCTGGGCCACGCTCCGCGCGTTGTCGAGCACGATGAGGATGCGCTTCCCGGCCATCAGCGTGCGGTAGAGGCCCACCGCACGGTCGAGGTCGCCCGGGATGCGCTCGCAGGGGACGCCCAGGGCGTAGAGGAAGGTCGCGAGGGCCTCGACGGGAGCGACCGGCCGACGGGTCGAGTATCCCCGCAGGTCGATGTAGAGCTGTCCGTCCGGAAACCTCGCGTGGGCCGCGTGCCCCCAGCGCACCGCCAGGGCCGTCTTGCCCACGCCCCCGCGCCCGTCGATCGCCGTAATGATCATCGGAGCGCTGACGCCCTGGCCGTCGGCCCACTCCTCCAGCACCTGCAACTGGTCCAGACGGCCGGTGAAGTGCAGTGCGTCGGAGGGGAGTTGTCTCGGAACCGGCGCGAGCTCGGCGCTACTTGCCGGTGCGTGGTCGGCAGACGCGGCCATCGCCGGCGCCTTGAGGTCCGGGCTGTCCGCGAGGATCGCGCGTTCCATCTCCCAGAGCCCCGGCCCCGGCTCCAGACCGAGCTCCCGGACGAGGACACGGCGCCCCTCCCGGTAGACGTCGAGCGCGTCGGCGCGTCGGTTCGCGCGGTAGAGCGCCAGCATGTACTGCGCCCGCAGCCGCTCCCTGAGCGGCTCGCGTTCGAGCTCTCGCCGCATCTCACCCAACAGGGCCGAGTGACGGCCCAGTTGGAGGTCGACGTCGATCAGTTCCTCGAACGCCGAACGCCGCGCCTCGTCGAGGCGAGGTGCCTCCACCTCCGCGAGGTAGCGGGAGGCCGTCCCCTCCAGCGCCCTGCCTCGCCAGAGCAGCAGGGCCCGTCGCAGCAGCGCGGAGGCGGCCTTCAGATCCCCCGCCGCCTGCGCGCCGTCGGCCTGCCTCACCAGTTCCTCGAAGACGTGGACGTCGAGCCGGTGCGACTCCAGCCGCAGCGAGTACCCGCCGGGCTTGGTGCACAAGGTGTCCGCCCCGCGGTCCCCCAGGATCCCCCGCAGCCGGCGGATGTAGTTGTGCAGCGTGGCCCTGGCGGTCTTCGGGGGGTTCGTCCCCCACAGTCCGTCGATCAGGTCCTCGGTCGAGACGACCCGGTCGGACCGCAGCAGGAGCATGCTCAGCACTGCCCGGTGCTTGGCCGCCGATATCAGGACGAGCTGCTCCCCGCGCAGCACTTCCTCCGGTCCGAGCAGCCGGAACTCCAACAGTCCTCCCCCGGTAGCACCAGCCTGGTCGGTCCCCATCGTCGCCTGCGCTAGTCGCGCGATAGAGCCCCGCGATCATGCTAGGTCAAGACACCGCCGAACCTGAGGAGACAACCAGTGACGCCAACACCGACCGAGCCGGTCCGAGTGTTCCTCGTCGAGGGGAACCCGCTCATACGGATCGGCCTCGGCGCGGTGCTGACGAACGACACGGTCCGCCTGGTGGGCGCGGCCCCGGACGCCGAGGCGTGTCTGGAGCGGATCGCGGACACGGACCCGGACGTCGTGCTCCTGGACCTCGACGGACCGAGGGGGTCGGGACTCGCCGCCGTCCGCTCCCTGGTCCGCCGCTTCCCCGCGGTCGGCGTGGTGGCGACGGGGTCGGCCCTGGACACGGGCGACGAGCTGGCACTGGCGGCTCTGTCCGCCGGTGCCCGGGGGTTCCTGCTGAAGGACCTGGAGCCGGCCATGATCCTCGACGCCATCAGGCTCGTCCGGGGCGGTGGAGTCGTGCTCAGCCCCGGCGCCGGCGGCATGCTCCCCTCGATCCTCGCCTCGGCAACCGACGCACGGAGCAGCTGTGCCCTCCCCGCCCTGACCGCCCGTGAGTACGACGTGCTCCGGCTCGTCGCCCATGGATTCGACAACCGGCGGATCGCCAGGGAGCTGATCCTCGCGGACAAGACCGTGCGCAACTACGTCTCGGCCGTGCTGACCAAGCTGGGGGCGGGCAGCCGCGGCGAGGCCATCGTGGCGGCCCGGACAGCGGGACTCACGTAAGGCGCCGCCCCGGGAACATTCCATCCAGGTCGATGGTCGGCCAGGTCCCCGAGGAGGATGTCGACGACCACCTCCTCGACCACGGCGGTTCGCAGTTAGGCCATGGCGTCGACGAGCACCCGGTCCCACGGCGCGGGCGTGAGACGCCCCGCCGGAGCCGGCGGGAACCCGGGGCACGGCGGCACCGTAGTCCTCGGATCCCATCCGCCACGGGACGGCTCCGGTCCGGGCGAGGCGGCCGGGCGTCAGTTCAGGAACCGCGCGGCGGTCGACACGAACCCGTCGGCGTCGTCCAGCCACGGGTAGTGGCCCGCGCCCGGCTGGACGACGAGCTCGGCGCTCGGGAACAGCGCGGCGAAGCGGGCCACCACCTGCGGGGGCGAAGCCAGGTCGAACTCTCCGGCGAGGACCAGGACAGGCGCGTCGAGCGCGGCGATCCCCGCCCGGGTGGCGCCCGGATCGAAGGCGCCCTCCGCTCCGAAGACCTCCGCCGCGGCCGCGTTCCACTGGGCCTCCTCGGACGCCCGGTGGGCCTGCGCCGTCGCGTCCCAACGGCCGTAGAGGAACGGCGCGATGGTCACCCAGTCATCGGCCGCGGCTTCGCCGGCGTCGATGGCATCGAAGGCCGCCGACGCCGCCGCGTACCAGGGCTCGTCCCTGCGGAGCCGCCCGACCTCGCGCCGGTCGTCGGCGCTGACGTCCAGGCCGGCGGCGGCGGTGCCGGGCGTGATGAGGGCGAGTCGGCCGACGCGGTGCGGGTACTGCTCCGCGTACCGCACGGCGAGGTTGGCGGCGGCGGAGTGCGCGAGCAGGTCCATCCGGTCGAGGCCGAGGTGTTCGCGCAGCACCTCGACATCGCCGACCAGTCGGTCGCAGCGGTAGGAGGCGGGGTCCTCGGGTGTCGCGGACAGTCCGGCGCCGCGCTGGTCGGCCACGATCAGCCGCCGGTGCGCGGGGAGACCGCCGAGGTCGCCGAGGTAGACGGAATCCCGCATCGGTCCGCCCGGCAGGCAGACCACGGGAGCGCCGCCGTCGCCCTCTCCGAGGACACGGTAGGCGAGTTCGGTGCCGTCAGGCGCGATGAGAGTAGGCATGGTGGTGATCCCAGCAGGTGTGCGGTGTCAGCGTGGAGTTGAAGCGTGGGGTCGAAGCGGTGCGGAGCACCGGAGGGTTCGCTCCGAGGCAGGCCTTCGCCCGCTGCTTGCCACTGTCCTCACCGATGGGCCGGTCGGTCCACCCCTATCCGCCATCAGCGGAATCGCCGTCAGCGGAATCGCCGTCAGCGGTACCCGGAGGACCGGAGCCGCTGTGGCTGTGGCTTCGACTCACGCACGGTCAGCCCTGCGGGGGCCGGGCCACCGTTGGGTCCAGCAGGTCCTCCGGCGCGCTGCGGGCGACTCGGGCGAGGGTGTCGAGGGCCTCGGCCAGGACGGGGAGCGGCGGCGAGGCGAGCCCGACCCGGACGGCGGAAGGGGTCGTCCGGGGGTCGACGGCGAACGCGGCGCCGGGGGTGACGGCGATGCCCTCGCGCGCGGCGGCCGCGACGAACGTCTCCGCCCGCCAGGCCGCCGGCAGCTCCCACCAGACGTAGTACGAGCACGGGTCGGACCGGAGCGTCCGGCCGGCCAGGTGGTGACGGGCGAGCAGTTGACGTTCCGTCGCGTCGGCGCGCTTGGCGGCCTCCACCCTGCTGAGCGTGCCATCGGCGATCCAGCGCACCGCGGCTTCCAGGGCGAATCCGCTCGGCGTCCAACCGCCCGAGTGCAGCGCGGCGGTCACGGAGGCGCGCAGCGCGGCCGGCACCACGGCGAATCCGGTGGTCAGGCCGGGTGCGAGGCGCTTGGAGAGGCTGTCGACGAGGATGGACCGTTCCGGCGCGAGCGCCGCCAGCGGTGGGATGCCGGGCCGCAGGAAGGACCAGATCGCGTCCTCGACGACCGGGAGGTCGAGGCGGCGCAGTTCGGCGACCAGCGCCTCGCGGCGCTCCGGCGCGAGGGTGGCTCCGAGGGGGTTCTGCAGGCGCGGCTGAAGGTAGAGGGCGCGGAGGGGGGTGGCCCGGTGGACCGCCGCGAGAGCGTCGGGGAGCAGGCCGGATTCGTCCACCGGCAGCGGGACCAGTGTGATGCCGAGGCGTCGCGCGATCGCCTTGACCACGGGGTAGGTGAGCGCCTCGACGCCCAGGCGCTGGCCGGGTGCCACGAGCGCGGCCAGGGCGGCGGCGATGGCCTGGCGGCCGTTGGCGGCGAAGAGCACGTCGTCGGCGGCCGCGCGCCAGGCCGGACCGTAGCCGGCGTCACCCCGGTCGGAGCTGTCGCGCCCCGTGCCCCCGGGGCCGGAGGCGAGCACCGCACAGGCCTCGCGGGCGGCGGCGGTGCCCGTCGCACCGACCGGACGGAGGGCCGCGTCCAGTGCGTCCGCCCGCAGCATGGGTGCGAGTCCGGTGACCAGCAGGGCGGACTGCTCGGGTACGACGGGATAGTTGAGTTCCAGGTCGACCTGGGCACCGGCGGGCTCGGCGAGCGGGACGCGCGCGCCGGGGGTGCCGTGACCGGCCCGTACGAAGGTGCCCCGACCGACCTCGCCGACGACCAGCCCGCGCCGGACCAGGTCGCGGTAGACGCGGCCCGCCGTCGATCCGGCGATGCCGCGCCGGCGGGCGAACGCGCGTTGGGTCGGCAACTGCTCGCCGGGGCGCAGCCGCCCCTCGGCGATGGAAGCCGCGATCTCGTCCGCGATCACGCGGTAGTCGTCCATCGGCCCGTTCCTCCTCATTGCACCGAGCGCAAAGTCATCATTGCACCGACCCCGCACCCGCCCATAACCTCCCGGCATGGACGCACTCATATCGGCGGTCGACGCGCACGCGGTGCTCGGGATCGCCGCCGTGGCAACGGGCATGGTGCTCACGCCCGGACCGAACATGATCTATCTGATCTCCCGCTCGATCGTGCAGGGACGCCGCGCAGGGCTGCTCTCGCTGACCGGCGTCGCGATGGGCTTCCTGGTCTACCTCGCCGCCGTGACGGCGGGAATCACCGCGGTGTTCGCCGTCGTGCCGGTCCTCTACACCGCGATCAAGCTCACCGGCGCGGCCTACCTGCTCTGGCTCGCCTGGCAGGCCGTCAAGCCGGGCGGCGCCGCCGTCTTCTCACCGCGGCAACTGCCGCCGGACCCGCCCCGCCGGCTCGTCACCATGGGCTTCCTGACCTGCCTGCTCAATCCGAAGATCGCCATCATGTACGTCTCACTGCTGCCGCAGTTCGTCGCCCCGGCGCGCGGCCACGTCGCGGCGCAGAGCCTGGTGCTGGGCCTGACCCAGATCGCCGTCGCCGTCACCGTCAACGGCCTCATCGCGATGAGCGCGGGAAGCATCGCGTCCTTCCTGGCCGGCCGCCCCGCGTGGCTACGGTTCCAGCGCTACGCCATGGGCACGGTCCTCGCGGGGCTCGCCCTGCACATCGCTTCGGACCGGGCCAAGGCCGTCGCCGCCTGAGGTCGTCGTCGAGCCGCCACGGCCGCCGGGGGCGCGACGTGGTGCTGCACGGTCGGTCACCGATCCGGGCGCCCGGCCCGGCACGCTGCCCTCAGCCAGGCTGGAAGAACGCGAGCATCTTCCGACCGGCGTCCGGCGACGTCAGGATGTCCTGGATGTACGCGGACTGCCGGGCGGCAGCGCTGGTCCGTTCGAACATCTCGCGTTCGTACGCCGCGACGGCGGCGGGCAGGTCGTCCGGCCGCGCGGCCAGCGCGAGGCCGAGCAGGGCGCCGTCGAGCAGCGCCATGTTGGCGCCCTGCCCCACCGGTGGCATCAGGTGCGCGGCGTCGCCGAGCAGCGTGACGCCTGGTGTCGACGGCCAGGTCAGACCGACCGGGAGAGCGGTGAGAGAGCGGGGCAGGACCGTGTCGTCGCAGGCTGCGATCAGCGCGGTGGCCCGTGGGTCCCAGCCGGCGAACAGGTCGATCAGCCGCGACCGGGCGGCGGCCGGGTCGTCGAACGGGATGCCGCTCCTTGCGAACCAGTCCTCGGCGGTGTTGTAGAAGCTGAGATAGACGCGTACGCGGCCGTCGCCGTTGCGCTGCGCCGCGAGGGACTGCCCGCTGCCGAGCACCCAGTAGTTGCCGCGCCCGACCATCGCCGCGAGGTCGGGGTACGTGCGGTCGATGTCGGGGATGCCGAGCTCGACGACGTTCTGGCCGATGTGGGCCGGTCGGGCGTCGGTGAGCAGTGCGCGGACCCGGGAGCCCGCGCCGTCCGCGCCGACCAGCAGGTCACACCTCGCACTGCTGCCGTCGGCGAAGCGCAGGTGCCCGTGGTCGGCGGATTCGAACGTGTGCCCCCAGCGCACCGCGCGTTCGGGGAGGGAGTCCAACAGGAGGTTGCGCAGATCGGCACGGTCGACCTCAGGTCGCTCCAACGGGGCGTCGTCGGGCGTGTCCTCCTGGAGCAGCAGGGTGCCGTCCGGCTCCAGAAGACGCAGGTCCTGGCCTTGACGACGGGCGATCGCGTGGAACCCGTCGATCAGGCCGGCCTCGCGCATCGCCCGCTGCCCCGTCCCGGAGTGCAGATCGAGCATGCCGCCCTGGCCGCGCGTGTCGCGCGAGGATTCACGTTCGTACACGACGGCGTCGATGCCGTTCACGCCCAGCACACGGGCCAGGAGCAGGCCGCCCAGGCCGGCTCCGACGATGGCGATGGTCATGGCTCCCCCGATTCACCGTATTGATCGATACACTGTATCAAGCGATGTCACTGTAGCAGGCAGGCGAGGTATTGTCGGCGGCATGTTGGTGTGGGAGCGGCCGGAGCCGTCGGATCGACCGGTGTTGGCCCCGCTGAGCCGGGAGCGGATCGTCCGAACGGCGATCCGGCTGGCCGACGCGGACGACCTGGAGGCGGTGTCGCTGCGCAAGGTCGCCGCCGCACTGGACGTCGGCCCGATGCGGCTGTACGGCTACATCGCCACCAAGGACGAGTTGCTCGACCTGATGGTCGATGCGGTCCACGCCGAGATCCGACCGGCCGGCGACGGCTGGCGCGAGGTGCTGGGCTCCCTTGCCGAAGCCACCCGGCGAGCCGCCCACCAGCACGAATGGTTCGCCGACCTGATCGGCGGGCGGCCGCAGCTCGGGCCGCACACGCTGGCCGCCGGGGAGGCCGTGGCGGCCGCCATGGGCGGCGTCGACCTGGACGTCACCGTGCCGGCGATCGCCGCGGTCAATGCGTACGTGATCGGCGCGGTGCGCCGCGAGATCACCGAGCGGCGCGCCGAGCGGGTCAGCGGGATGGACAAGAAGCAGTGGCAGGCCGCCTTCGGGCCCTATCTGGAGCGGACCTTCGCCACCGGCCGACTCCCCGCGCTGGCCACGGTCGTCCGCGACGGCCCCCACCTGAGCGCTGACCGGACCTTCCGGGCCGGCCTCGAATTCCTCCTCGACGGCATCGAAGCCCGCATCGCGGGTTGACCCGCAGTGCGGCTGCGGGACAGAACCCCTCCCCCTCGCCCGCACCCGACGCCTTGGGCGTACGTTCTGCGTCTCGAAGTCGACGTGGACGAGGCCGAACCTTTGATGGAACCCCTCCGGCCGTCGAACGGGCTGTCGTCGCCGACTTGCCCCCGGTCACTCCCACCGGGGCACGGTCAGTGCTCCGGGATGCGGCCGCACATCACATTGCCGGGCTCGGACGGGTCGCCGCTGATCCAGAACTGCTCCCACAGGAGGGCGAATTCGGGCCTGCTGAGATACCCGTCGCCGTCCAGGTCGAGCAGGTCGAAGACCTCGTCGACCTCCACGCTCCGGCCGTGCCAGACGTCGACGAGGTGACCGTGCTCGGCGCGCGAGATGCGGCCGTCACCGTTCTCGTCCACGGCGTCGAAGACCGTGTCGGCCGTCGCCGTGACAACCTCACGCAGGACGGGGAGCCGGTCGACGAGGGCCAGGAACTCCTCCATGTCGACCTTGCCGTCGTGGTCGGTGTCGGCGACCGTGAGCAGGTGGTCCCACCAGCCCATCATGAGCGCCTCGACCCTGGCCCTCAGCCCCGCGTCCCGCCGGACGGCCGGCAGGCGGCTCCACCGCTCCGTCAGCGCCTCGAAGTCGTTCTGCCGCAGGCAGCCGTCCCCGTCCGTGTCGAATGCGGCGAACACACCACGGAGCTTGCGCCGCTGGAACTCGCTGGCCATGAACGGGCCTCCCCTGTGCCGAACCACCGCGCCACCACACGTGGCGACAGGATCGTGACCATAAGTGCACAGATCCGGCCTCGGCGGGCTTCGAGGGAAGTCCCGGCACGGTCACCCCGCGGTGTGCTAAGCCACCCTCCTGTCGCGGTACCGGGCGTACGACGCCCCGACGTGGACCGGACCGCAGTGCTGATGGAACCCCTCGGCCCGGCACCCGTGGCGCCCTGACGGCGCCGTCGGCTCCGCGCCGCGCGGTACGGCCGAACTCCTCGCGGCCGGCGTGACCGCCCTCGCCCCCAGGACGTCCGCCGGCCGGGTGTCGGTCGCCCGACGTCACTCGGCGACGAACGTGCTGCCGCTCCACTCGAAGACGTCCAGCGGGACGCCCTCGTGGACGACCGTCCGGCCGTTGCGCCGGAAGTGCTCGTACCGGTTGCCGACGTGGACCTTGACCACGCTCTCGCGGGGGTCGACCTCGCGCACGCGCGCGAACTCCGCCCCCACCGCACCGCCTTCGAGCAGGATGTTCGCCTTCGGCTCCGTCATCGTGAGACCTCCCGGGGGTGGCTTCGCCAGCGATACCTGGCCTGGGCCCGAACCTACGCAGCGCCCCGCGGCCGGATAACCCCTAACCGAGCCTTTGCCGGGTCGGTTAGGGGTCCCGGATTCAGCCGGTGGCGTCGGGCAGGAGGTGGGCCGGCAGGTCGGCCCGCCGGTTGACCCGCAGCTTGCGGTAGGCCCGGGTCAGGTGCTGCTCCACGGTGCTGACGGTGATGAAGAGCTTGTGGGCGATCTGACGGTTGGTGTGGCCGCGGGCGGCCAGCGCGACCACCCGGAGCTCGGCCCGGCTCAGCTCGCTGACCAGCAGCGGCTGCGGGGCGCGTTGGGCGGGGACCACCGCGACGGGCCGGCGCCCGGACGCCCACGGCATCCGGGCGCCGGACGGCAGCTCGGCCGGCCGTCCCAGCAGCGGGCCGGCGGCCACGTGCGCGCTCCTGACCGCGAGCAGCGCGCCGGACCCGGCCGCCTCCCGGCCGCCGTCCCCGGGGGCGTCCCCGCTGCCGAAGCCCGTCCGGGTACCGAAGTCCGTTCCGGTACCGAAGCCCGCCCCGGCGCCGAGGACGCCACCGGCCCCCGGACCGGCGCCGGCGGCACCGGTCGCGACGGTGACCGGCTCGACCAGGCCGCACAACTGGGCCAGCTGGTGCGCGCGCTCCTCCTCCGCCCGGGCCGACGCGTCGGCGCCCAGCCGGGCGTAGGTGCGACCGAGCTCCGTCGCCGCGACCATCTGCTCGTAGCGGTCGCCGCCGGCCTGGAAGTGGTCGAGCGCCTTGGCCAGCAGCCGGGCCCGTTCGCCGAGGTCGACGGTGGCGGCGGCGAGCAGCGCCAGCACCCGCCCGTGGGTGCGGTGGTCGTGGCTGCCGGTGGCGGCCAACTGCTCGTCCAGCAGCTGGCGGGCCTCCTCCTCGCGGCCCAGCCGCAGGTACGCGGCGGCCGCCTCGGTCCGCCAGGCCACCAGGTTGGATCCGTCGAGGCCGAACTTCTCCATCAGCTCGCCGCAGCACAGGAAGTCGCTGAGCGCCGCCTGCACCCGGTTGCTGGCCAGGTGGTGGCGGCCGCGGGCGAGCAGGTAGAGCAGGCCGCAGGGGGTGCGGAAGACGATGTCGGGCACCGGGACGGCCAGGAAGGCGGCCGCCTCTGCGGGCCGGGTGGCCGTGGTGGCCAGCACCCCCACGGCCAGCGGCAGTGCGACGGCCGCGCCCCAGCTCTCCACCGGCACGAGCGCGAGCGCGTCCCGGGCGCGCCGCTCGGCGGCCGGCAGCTCGCCTCGACGCAGGTGGGTGAGCGCCTGGAGGGAGGCGAGCAGCGCCGTCCACATCGGGGCGTTGCGGCTGGCGGCCTCCGCCGCCAGCCGTCCGCACCAGAACGCGGCCCGCTCGCACTGGTCGGCGAGGATCAGCACGACCAGCGCGATGATGATCGCGCTCAGGGTGTCGTCGTCCAGCCGGGAGCCCTCCAGCACCGCCTCGGCGGTCTCCACCGCCTGGGGCCCGGCCTGCCCGGCCAGCACGCCGGCCAGCGAGCCCGCCGCGCGGACCTGGATGCCGGAGCCGAGTTCGGGGTCGACCGGGTCGGACCGCATCCCGGGGGGCAGCAGCCGGTCGGACAGTTCGGGGTAGGCCTGGGAGATCATCAGGCAGACCGTCAGCTTGTTCCGGTCCGCGGTGAGACCGACCTCGGCGAGGTGACGGGCGATGGTGTCGAGGATCTCGGCGGCCTCCTCCAGCCGACCGTGCCACATGAGCTGGCTCACCAGCGCGGACAGGTCCCGGCAGTCGAGCCGGTTCTCCCGGGCCGCCGCGCACAGCTCGGTCAGGTGGCGGGCGGCCGCGGCCGGGTTGACCCGCCATTCGGTGCGCAGCAGCGCACCCCGCACCTCGGCGCGCTCCTGGGGTTCGCGGCACAGTTCCAGGGCACCCCGCAGGCAGTCGACGGCGAGGGTCACGTCGTCGACCCGCAGCGCCTCCTCGGCGGCCCGGCGCAGCACGTCCGAGGCCCACGGGGCGGTGGACCGCTCGGCGGCCACCAGGTGGCGGGCGATCCCTTCCAGGGGCGCGCCGAGGTTGTGCAGCACCTCGGCCGCCCGGGCGTGCAGTGCGGCCGGGCGGTCCGGCGGCATCCCGCGCAGGACGGCGCTGCGGACGCCGTCGTACCGGTACCGGCCGTCGCGCAGCAGCCCGACCGCCTCCAGGGTGTCCAGGGCGTCCGCCGTGGCCTCGGCGCCGAGGTCGAGCACGTCCGCCAGCACCGCGGTGCCGAGGTCGGCGCCGAGCACGGCCAGGGCCCGGGCGACCTCCCGCGTCGCATGCTCCGAGTGGAGGAGGTAGGTGCCGAGCGCCCGTGCGAAGGAGTCGCCGAGCACCAGCCGGTCCGGTGCGGCGGCGGCCGCTCGGTGGTCGTCGGCGAGCGCCTGGACCAGCAGCGGGTTGCCCCCGCTGATCCGGTGGCACTCGGCGGCCAGGGAGGCGCCGACGGCCGGTCCCAGCCGGCCCGCCAGCAGGGTCTCCACCCCGCCGGGGCTGAGCGGGCCGAGCCGGATGCCGGTGCAGCCCGGCTGGTGCAGGAACTCGGTCTGCAGCAGCGCGTGGCGCAGGTGCGGCCGGCTGGACTGGGCGAGCACCAGAAGGATCGGGACGGTGCGCAGCCGACGGGCGAGGTAGAGCAGGACCAGCATGGACGACATGTCGGCGTGGTGGGCGTCGTCGACGCCGATGACCAGCGGCCCGTTGGCGGCGAGGTCGAAGAAGACCTTGCAGAGCCGGTGCAGGGCGGCCGGGGCGATCCCGGTCCCCTCCTCGCCACCGCGTTCCTCGCCGCCGTGACGGTCCGCCCCGCCGGCGGCCGGGCGTCCGGGCTCGCGGCCCTGGCGATCGCAGTGCAGGGCCGTCAGGATGCCGTCCAGGGTGGGCTGCAGCCCGCCCTGACCGTCGACGGCGCTGCCCGCGCCGTACAGCAGATGGCTGACCAGGCCGAGCGGTAACGACTGCTCCGCCCGGGAACCGGTGGCACCGAGGAAGGTGCCACCCGCGGCCACGGTTCGTTCACCCAGGACCCGCAGCAGCGCCGTCTTTCCGCTCGCCACCGGCCCCGTGACAATCGCGAGTCCGCCGGTCCCCCTTAACGTTTCGTCGAGCATTCGGCCGAGTTCGCCGAGTTCTCTGTCTCTTTCCACCAACCACATCAGCTACCATCCCCCGAATAGCATGTGTGACCGCATTATTGACATTTGACTCGTATTTTACCGAACAAATACACTTCGAAAGCCGCTGCGGCAACCCTGTCGTAATCTGCCGGAGCGACATCAGGCCTGCTCCGGTCCATCACCCATCCGTTCGGGAATTCACCCAGTGGCACACCCGGGCACCATCCAGCCCGGAACCTCGCCCCGACCAGCATCCACACCGGAGCGGAACAATCCCAAGGAGCGTGGCGATTCTGCCATGCCCCCGGCGCGGGAATCCACCGGCTTAGCGAACGAGTTCATTAACCATAGGCGGCGATTTCGGGCACATCCGCACACATCTTCCCTCGCCCGGGCGCTTCGGTACGGCACACAAATGGTCGGTGGACTCCCGAACCCCGGTGATCGCGACGGCACCACCACCAGCCTGGCAGAATGACCACCGGAGGGGTGGTTACGTGCGCATCGGCATCCTGGGCCCGCTCGAATTGCGGGACGAAGCGGCCCGGCCCATCGAGATCAGCGGTCAGCGGCTGCGGGCGCTGCTGATCCGGCTCGCCATGGACGGGGGGCGCGCCGTCTCCGCCGACCGCCTGATCGACGACCTGTGGGAGGACTCCCGGCCGGTCGTCCCGGGCAACGCGCTGCACACGCTGGTGTCGCGGCTGCGCGGCGTCGGCGGCCGTGACCTGGTCACCGCCGCCGCGGGCGGCTATCGGCTCGGCGTGGACCCGGGCGAGATCGACGCGGTGGCCTTCGAGCGGCTGGTGAGCTCCGTGCGCCGCTCCGCCGCCGCCGAGGAACGCGCCGCGACCCTGCGCCGGGCGCTCGACCTGTGGCGCGGGCCCGCGCTGGCCGAGGTCGCCGACGCGGCCTTCGCCGGGGGCACCATCACCCGGCTGGAGGAGCTGCGGCTGACCGCCGTCGAGGACTGGGTGGACGCCGAACTCGCCCTGGGCGACGCGGCCCACCTGGTTCCCGAGCTGGAGGGGCTCTGCCTGTCGCACCCGCTGCGCGAGCGGCTGCGCGGCCTGCTGATGCGCGCCCTGCACGCCACCGGGCGGCAGGCCACCGCTCTGGAGGTGTACGAGGACACTCGCCGGGAGCTCGCCGAGCGGCTCGGCGCCGACCCCTCCCCGGAGCTCGCCGCCCTGCACCTGGCGATCCTGCGCGGCGATCTGCGCACGCCCGACCCGGCCCGCGCCGGCGGCGCCGCGCCGGCCCCGGGCAACGACCGGCGCACCAACCTGCCCTCCCCGCTGACCAGCTTCGTCGGCCGCGAGGAGGAGTCCGCGCGGATCGGCAAACTGCTGCGCGAGGTCCGGCTGGTGACCCTCACCGGACCGGGCGGCGCGGGCAAGACCCGGCTGGCCGGCGAGGTGTCCGCCACCATGGTCGGCGAGTACCCGGACGGGGTGTGGCTGGTGCCGCTGGCACAGGTCGGCTCGGCCCAGGACCTTCCGCAGGCCGTGCTCACCGCGATCGGCCAGGCCGAGCCCTCCCGGGTCGCCGACGCCACCGCGGTGCTGCCGCCGATGAAGCGGCTGGCGGACGCGCTGGCCAACCAGCGGATGCTGCTGGTGCTCGACAACTGCGAGCACCTCGTCGAGGCGGTGGCCCGGCTCACCGACCGCGTGCTGGCCGGCGCCCCCGGCGTCCGCGTGCTGGCCACCAGCCGGGAACCGCTGGCCATCACCGGCGAGACCCTCTGCCCGGTGCCCTCGTTGCCGCTGCCGCCGCCCGGGGCGGGCCCGGCCGAGGCCGGCGGGTACGCCGCGGTGCGGCTGTTCGAGGACCGGGCCGCCGCGGTCCGGCCCGGCTTCCG
The DNA here is from genome assembly GCF_042882445.1 of Kitasatospora sp. NPDC058218. Classification (NCBI taxonomy): domain Bacteria; kingdom Bacillati; phylum Actinomycetota; class Actinomycetes; order Kitasatosporales; family Streptomycetaceae; genus Kitasatospora; species Kitasatospora sp. NPDC058218. Next base: position 158,232 of record NZ_JBHVWC010000011.1, read on the forward strand.
GGTCGACGCGGCCACCGGCCCGCTGGTGATCGCCGTCTGCCGCGCACTGGACGGGCTGCCGCTCGCGGTCGAGCTCGCCGCGGCCCGGCTGCGCTCCCTGACGCTCCCCCAGATCGCCGAACGCCTCGGCGACCGCTTCCGGCTGCTCGGCGCGGGCAGCCGGGCCGCGGTGCCCCGGCACCAGACGCTGCGCGCGGTGGTGGACTGGAGCTGGGAGCTGCTGGACGACACCGAGCGGGCGGTGCTGCGCCGGCTGTCGGTCTTCCGCGGCGGTGCCACCCCGGACAGCGCCGAGCGGGTCTGCGCGCCGGAGGACGGCCACGGTCCCGGTGACCGGGTCCTCGGCGGCCGGGACGTCATCGACGTGATCGCCGCGCTGATCGACAAGTCGCTGGTCGTCGCCACCGGCCAGGGCGAGGTTCGCTACGGGCTGCTGGAGACGGTGCGGACGTACGCCGCCGAACGCCTCGCGGACGCCGGCGAGACGGAACGGCTGCGCGCCGCGCACGCCGCCCACGTGCTGGCCGTCGCGGAGCAGGCCGAGCCCGGCCTGCGCGGCCGCGATCAGGAGGCGTGGGCCGCGCGGCTGACCGCCGAGCGGGACAACTGCACCGCCGCGCTCGGCTGGGCGGTGGAGCAGCGGGACGTGGAGACCGCGCTGCGGCTGGTCGGCGCGCTGATCTGGTACTGGATCATGCACAACCAGCTGGCCGAGGCGCACGGCTGGGCCGTCGCGGTGCGCGAGCTGGCCGGCGAGCGGCCCCCGGCCGGCGCGCCGGAGCTGGCCGACGCCCACGCGCTGTGCACCTTCCTCGCCGTGCTGATGGTCGAGGGCCCGGACGGTCCGGAGGCCACCGTCGAGGCCCGCCGACAGGCCGTGCGGACCGCCCTGGAGTGCCTCCCCGAGCGGCCCGGCCACCCCGCGCTGCACCTGGCCCGGCCGGTCGCCGCGCTGTTCCTGAACGACGCGGCGGGCGCCGAGCGTGAGCTGCTGGCCGTCCGGGAGGGCGCCACCGACCCCTGGGTGCGGGCCATCACCCGGGTCTGCCTGGGCTACCTCGCGTTCAACCTGGGCCGGATCGACGCCGCGCTCGCCGAACTGCGCGGCGGCTACGCGGGCTTCCGCCGGATGGGCGAGCACTGGGGCATGAACACCGCGCTCGGCGGGCTGATGGAGCTGGCCCTGATCCACGGCGACGGTGCCGAGGCCGTACGACTGGGCCAGGAAGCCTACGCGTACGCCGCCCGGCACGGGCCGGAGAGCGGCACCCTGACGCTGATCCAGCTCGGCCGGGCACGCGCCGAGGCCGGCGACGTGACCCTCGGCCTGGAGGAGATCCGGCAGGGGGTGCGCACCTCGGAGCGGGTCGGGGAGTTCGGCAGCGCCGTGGAGGGCTACGTGGCGCTGAGCCGGCTGGCCCGCGCGGCCGGCGACCTGCTCGCCGCCCGGCCGCCGCTGACCCGGGCGCTGGAGCTGCTGGACACCATGGCCGCAGGGGGCAACTCGGTGCGGGCGGTCGCCCTGACGTACGGCCAGCTCGGCTGCCTGTCCGAGCAGGAGGGGGACCTGGACGAGGCGGCGCACTGGCACGCCGAGGCCGTCCGGGAGCTCGGCCGCGAGGGAATCGTCCACCAGCAGGCCGTGGCGGCGGTGCTGGAGGGCGTCGCCGCGCTGGCCGCCGCTCGCGGCGAGGCGGAGCGGGCCGCCGAACTGCTCGGCGCCGCCCACACCATGCACGGCTACCGCGACGACCGCTGCCCGGAGGTGCGCCGGGCCACCGCGCGGATCGCGGCGGCGATGGAACCGGCGACGGCCGACGCCGCGTACGAGCGCGGCCGACGGGTCCCGGCCGAACGGGCGCTGGCGCTGGCCGGCTGACGTCGGCGGGCCCGCCCAATCGTGCCGAGCGGTCCGGCCGGACGGGTTGGCGTCCGGCCGGACCTGGGGAACCCGGCGTCGCACGGCGTGGTCAGACGAGCGACTCGCCCTGCTCCTGGGGGAGCGCGGCCGCTTCGTGCGACGGCTTCCCCTTCTGGCCCTTCCTGTCCTTGTTCTCCTTCTTCTCCGGGAACGCCGACTTCGGCGGCACGAAGGCGGCGGCGAGCACCGCGGCCAGCACGGCGACCACACCGCAGGCCGTCAGCACCAGGTTGCTGCCGTGGATGAAGGCGCTGTGCGCGGACGCCAGCAGCCCCGGGTCCTTCAGCTGCTCGGCCACCCCGTTCGCGCCGGTCACCGAGTCCCGGGCCACCTGGGCGGCGTCGTCCGGCAGGCCGCCGGTGGAGATCCGGGCGAGGTAGCCGGAGCTGAGCAGGCTGCCCAGGCCGGCGACACCGAGCACGCCGCCGACCTGCTGCAGGGTCTCCAGCAGGCTGGAGCCGGCGCCGGTGCCCTCCTCGGGCAGCGAGCCGAGCACCATGCTGGTGCCGGGCACGATCGCCAGGCCGAAGCCGGCACCGGTGACGGTCAGCCACAGCGCTGCGAAGCCGTAGCCGTCCGCGGTGCTCGACTGGGCGCCGAGCAGGGTGCCGCCCGCCAGCACCAGCAGGCCGAGCGGGATGATGACGCGCGGCCCGATCCGGGCCACGAAGGCCTCGGCGAGCTGGGCGCCCACCACCAGACCGCCGATCAGCGGCAGCAGACGCAGACCGGTGCCGAAGGCGCTGTTGCCGAGCACCGACGCCAGGTACTGCGGCACCACGAACAGGATGCCCATGATGCAGAAGTTGACGAAGGTCGCGACGACCGTGCCCCACAGGAACTTGCGGTTGCCGAACAGGCCGAGGTCGACCAGCGGCGAGGAGGCGGTGCGCTCGCGGAACACCAGGGCGATCAGCAGCAGCACGCCGGCGCCCAGCGTGCCGAGCACCTTCACGGAGCCCCAGCCGTCCTCCGGCACCAGGATGGAGCCGTAGACGAGCCCGGTGATGCCCAGGGCGCCGAGCAGCGCGCCCAGACCGTCGAAGGCGGGCGCCCGGCCGGCCGCGGCGCGCGCGGCGGCCGTCGGGTCGGCGGGCAGCAGGAAGGCCACCGCCACCAGGGCCGCCACCACCACGGGGATGTTGAAGACGAAGACCGAACCCCACCAGAAGTGGTTGAGCAGCCAGCCGCCGACCAGTGGGCCGATCGGCATGCCGATCGAGGCGGCCGCGGTCCAGCTGCCGACGGCCTTGTCCAGCTCGTCCTTGGGGAACATCTTGGGCAGGATCGCCATGGTGAGCGGCATGATCATGGCGGCGCCGACACCCATCAGGGCGCGGACCGTGATCACCGAGCCGGGGTCGTCCACCAGGATGCCGGCCACCGACGAGGCCCCGAAGATGGTGATGCCCACGAGCAGCAGCTTCTTGTGCCCGAAGCGGTCGCCCAGCACGCCGATGGGGAGCATGACCGCGGCGAAGGTCAGCAGGTAGCCGCCGCTGATCCACTGGAGCTGGGTGTTGGAGGCACCCAGCTCCTGGGAGAGCGTGGGCAGGGCGACGTTGATGATCGTGCCGTCCAGTGAGATCACGAGGACGCTGAGCACCAAGGCGCCCAACCCCCACCAGCGGCGGGGTGAGGGTGGTGGGGTCGTCATGGCAATCTCCAGAGAAGTGTTGCGAAGCAGGTCGCTGAGTGAACCGCGGCTCGCTCAGACTGGTCGGATTCCACCGTGCCGGGCCGTGCTGGTACGGCGCTTGCAGCCCGCTGGTACCGCCGCACGGGCCCTGTCAGCGGGCTGGCGGGGCCCGCCACCAGGGCTCGCGCCACGGGCGCGGGCCTACCGGCGACGCAGCGACGCCCGCAGCCGGGCGGCCCGCCACATCAGGCCGATCACGGCCGTCCGCGGGTCGACGCCCCCGCGCATCCGCAGCAGCGACCAGGCCATCCAGAGCCGGTTCTCCTCCGCGTGCGAGGGCGAGGCGTGCACGTCGTCGTGGACCAGCAGGCGCAGGTCGCGGACGTGGGTGCGCAGCAGGGCGAGGTCGCCGGGCGGGATGATCTCGTCGCGCAGGCTCGCCACGTAGGCCACCGGGATGTCCAGCGAGCGCAGGCCCTCGGCGGTCAGCGCCCGGTCGCGCAGGCCGTCGAGGCCGAGCCCGGTCAGGTGGGTGAGGGTGTCGACGGTGACGGCGGGCAGCCGCGGGTGCCAGGCGGTGTCGGTGAAGAACTCGCGGACCGGCGCGCCGGCGGTGATGATGCCGCGGATCCGCCGGTCCTCCATGGCGCAGCGCAGCGCGAGGTGGCCGCTGAAGCTCATCGCGAAGGCGTAGCTGCGGGACACGTCGGCGCGGTCGGCGACGGCGTCCAGCACCGCGGACAGGGTGCGCCAGGCCTCCCCGTCGTAGGGGGCTTCGTTCTCGCCGACGCCGGGCAGTTCGGTGGAGACGACGGCGAAGCCGAGTCCGGCGAAGACGGGCAGCGCGGGCGCCCACTGCTCCTTGAGGGTGAGGTGGCCGCCCATGATGACGACCAACGGGCGGGGCCGGTCGGCGGACAGGCCGGCGGTCCAGCAGCCGATCTGGCGGCCCTTGAAGTCGACGTCCAGGCGGTGGATGTCCTGGCCGGTGCGCCAGCGTTCGAAGCTGGCCAGCGCCTTCTCGTAGGCGTCCTGGCGGGCGGCGCCGTCGACGTAGGGGAAGCGGGCCATCAGGTAGTGCCGGCCGGCCTCCAGGTGCTTGCCGCCGGTGGCGAGCTGGTCGCCCCGGGCGGTCCACTCGCCCGCCCAGGAGCCGGGGCCGGCCCCGTCGCCGGTGACGCGGTCGAGCAGCTGCTCCCAGCCTTCGATCTCCAGTCCGCGCGCGTGCACGCCGACGTACTGCTTGAGTTCCTCGACACTGTTCACGAGCGCTCCCCGGTGGTGGAGTCGTCCCCCGCGGAGAAGGTCTCCAGTGCCTGCTTGAGGTCGGCCAGCACGTCCGCGGCCTCGGCGCCGTCGATGACGCGGTGGTCGAAGGTGAGCGACAGTCGCATCAGCGGGGCGACGGCGACCTCGGTGCCGCGTGCCACCGGGCGGTCGGCGATCCGGCCGACGCCCAGCGTGATGGTGGTGCCGCCGACGGAGTGGAAACCGTCCACCGGGCGGTGGCCGAGCGAGGTCACCGCGAAGGTGCCCATGACGTCGGCGCGGCGGTTCAGCGGACGGGTGCCCATCCGGAACAGCAGGCCGCCGACCGCGCCGGGCAGCCGCTGGAGCAGCCGGGCGCCGGCGAACTCGGGCATCGAGGCGGGGTCGCCGTCGCGGAAGTGCTCCACCCGCTGCTGGATCTCGTCGAGGCTCGCGCGCTGGAGGTCCGTCAGCACGGTGGAGAGCACGATGCGCTGCCCGTTGAGGGTGCGGTCGAGGGTGAACTTGCCGTTGACGGAGGCGTAGCGGGCCACCCGGGGGCGCAGCCGTCCGTGCAACGCGGCATTGGCCTCGGGGTGGGCGGCCAGCACGCGGGCCGCGCTGTGGAGCACGTAGCTCACGACCGAGTACTTGTGCTGGGTCTCCCGGTGCCGCACGACCGCGGTCATGTCGACGTCGGTGTCCAGGAAGACCGGGGAGATCGCCCGGATCTCTCGAAGGAAGTGGAGCGTGGGCCTGCGCTCCGCGGCAACGGCACTGATCTTCATGGCACCAGGGTTCTCCGCGCGGCCAAAGGGCCGCTTGCCACCCCCTAAAGCCCCTACCCGGTCCGGGTCGGCGGCGGGCTCCACCAGGGCGCGACGGGGGCCGGCGGCGGGCCCGACGTGGCTTTGGCAGGACATTAGCCGACGTCCCGATGCTGGAGCGCGCCAACGACCGGCCGACTCGCACGGGCCGGGCGGAGCCGAGCGAGGAGAGACAGCATGACCGGGACGAACACCGGACTGCTCGCCGAGGACGTACCGCAGCTCAGTGCCGCGGGTGTGCAGGAGGCCCGACGGCGGTTGGGCGGCCGGGTGCTGGAGACACCGGTCGTCCGCTGCGAGGAACTGGACGCGGCGGCGGGCGCCCGGCTGTGGCTGAAGGCCGAGAACCTGCAGCGCGGCGGGTCGTTCAAGATGCGCGGCGCGCTGCTGGCGGTGGAGCGGCTGGCCCGGGCCGGTTCGCCCGGGGTGGTCGCACAGAGCACCGGCAATCACGCGATCGCGGTCGCGCTGGCCGCCCGGGAGGTCGGCATGCCGGCCGTGCTGGTGCTGCCGGTCGACGCCGCGCCGACGAAGGTGCGGCGGATCCGGGAGGCCGGCGCGGAGGTCCTGCAGGTCGGGACGACGCTGGCCGACCGGCTGGCGGTGGTCGACGAACTGCGGGTGCTGCGCGGCCTGGACGTGATCGACCCCTACCAGGACCCCGACGTGGTGCTGGGTCAGGGCACCGCGACCGCCGATCTGCTGGACGGCGTGCACGCGGCCGGCGGACGGCTGGACGCCGTGGTGCTGCCGGTCGGCGGGGGCAGCGCGGTGGCCGGGGCGTGCCTGGCGACCGACGGGTCCGGCATCGAGGTGTTCGCCGCCGAACCGGCCGCCGTCCCGGCGCTCGGCGAGGCGCTGCGGGCCGGGCGGCCGGTGACCGTGGCGGCCCGGCCGACCATCGCGGACGGCCTGCGGCCGGACCGGATCGGGCAGTTGCCCTTCGACCTGGCCCGGGAGCGGGTCTCCCGGGTGGTGGCGGTGGAGGAGGAGGCGATAGCAGACGCGATGCGCCTGGTGCTCACCCGCTGCCGCCTGCTGGTGGAGCCGGCCGCCGCCACCGCGGTCGCCGCGGCGCTGCGGATCGCCGCCGAGGGCGGCCGGTCCGACATCGGGGTGCTGGTGTCCGGCGGAAACGTCGAGACGACCCTGGTGACGCAGCTGCTGGCCGACCAGATCTGAACATCCTGAGAAACGACCGAGAGGAACGGAACGTCCCATGCGTCTGCGCATCGATGGCTGGAAGAGAACGACCGCCGTGCTGGCCTCGCTGGCCGCCTGCGTCACCGTGACCACGCTGGGCGCCGGCCCGGTGAGCGCCGCCGGCGAGAACACGCCGATGAGGCCCCACCCGGGCTGCGTCACCTACCACTTCACCGAGGTGATGACCAAGCTGGAGACCAACGGCACCCCCGGCATCGACGTGCCGGCCGGCTTCGAGGCCACCTGGCTCGACTACCTCTACCCGTTCGGCGCCGAGACCGTCCCGGCCAACCAGGTGGGCACGGCGACCGGGAACATGGACATCCTGGAGGTACGGGCTCCCGGCGGCCACGGCATCGAGTACCAGTACGAGCTGTTCCACCTCGCCGACGGCGTCTTCACCGCGCAGAGCGCCTTCGACCGCGCCCTGGTGATCAACGGCTCGTGGATCACCCAGCCGGTCCAGGGCCTCACCGGCCGGTACGCGGGCTGGAAGGGCTCGTGGACCTGGCGCGCGGTGCCCGGCGACGGCGCCGACCACTGGCCGAACTTCGAGGACCAGTTCGTCCTCTGCCCGCGCTGACACCCCGCGCGGACCGTCGAACCACCGGTCCCGCCGACCGCGGTGTCCCCCGTCCGCGGTCGGCGCGCCCCTACCGGCACCTCCCTGAGCCTCCCGGCTGGCTCTAGGGGTGCTGGTAGGGGCTTTTTCCGGGGTTACCGCCGGCTTTCCCGCTTCCTAGACTTCCCAGCGTTCCACCGCACCGGCGTTGCACCACGCCGGGCGACAACGCGCAGGCAGCGAAGGGGAGTTACCGGTGACGGGGACGAGGAATTCCGGCGGGGAATGGGTGAGGCGCTTTCATCCCGCCGCAGCGGGCGACGTACGGCTGGTGGCCTTTCCGCACGCCGGCGGAGCGGCGAGCTACTGGTTCCCGCTCTCGGAGGAACTGGCGCCCACCGTCGAGACACTGGCGATCCAGTACCCGGGGCGGCAGGACCGGCACAACGAGGTACCGCTGCGCAGCATGCCCGAACTCGCCGACCGGGCCTTCGAAGCGCTGCTGGACTGGGCCGACCGCCCGCTCGTGCTGTTCGGGCACAGCCTGGGCTCCGTGCTCGCCTTCGAGGTGGCCCGCCGGCTCCAGGCCACCGGGCGGACCCCGGCCCACCTCTTCGCCTCCGGCTACCCCGCGCCGTCCCGGCTGCGCGGCGGGGACGTCCACCGGCGTGGCGACGAGGGCATCATCGAGGAGCTGCGCACCGTGGGCGGCACCGACCCGGTGTGGCTGGAGAACGACGAATTCATGGCGTCCGTGCTGCCCGCCCTGCGGGCCGACTACACGGCCATCGAGACGCACGAGCGCGGCGACGGCGTCCTGGACTGCCCGCTGACCATGTTGACCGGCGACGACGACCCGCACACCACCGTCGACGAGGCGAAGGCCTGGGGCGAGCACACCAGCGCCGCGTTCGACCTGCGGGTGTTCCCGGGCGGTCACTTCTACCTCGAACGGCACCTGCCGGAGATCACCGGGCTCATCGCCACCACGGTCAAGGGAATCACCGGTTGATCCCGCCGGAGAAGGAGGTCAGATCGGTGCGGTACGAACTCCTGGGAAGTCTGCGGGTGGTCGACGGGAACGGCATGTCCTCGATCAGCGCGCAGAAGGTCGAGATCCTGCTCGCCTCACTCCTCGTCCACGCCGACCACGTGGTGTCGGTCGACCAGTTGATGGGCGAGATCTGGGGTGACCGGCAACCCCGCCGCGCGCTCGCGGGGCTGCACGTGTACGTGTCCGAACTGCGCAAGTTCCTGCACCGCCCCGAGCGGGCCGAGGGTCCGATCCTCACCCGCTCCCCCGGCTACATGCTGCGGCTGGACGACGGCGTCCTCGACTCGCGGGAGTTCCTGGACCTGGTGGGACTGGGCCGCCGGTTGCTGCGCGAGCGGCGCTTCGAGGAGGCCGGCGACGCCTTCGAGCGGGGGCTGGCACTGTGGCGCGGGCCGGCGCTGGGCGACGTCGGCCAGGGGCCGGTGCTGCGCAGCTTCGCCACCCGGCTGACCGAGACCCGGATGGAGTGCATGGAGATGCTGGTGGACGCGCAGCTCCAGCGCGGCCAGCACCGGGAGGTGGTCGGCCTGCTGTACACGCTGGCCACCGAGAACCCGCTGCGCGAGGCCTTCCACCGGCAGCTGATGCTGGCGCTCTACCGCTCCGAGCGGCGGGCGGACGCCCTCAAGGCGTACCAGTCGGCGCGGCGGACCCTGCTCGACGAACTGGGCCTGGAGCCGTGCACCCCGATGCAGGACCTGCACAAGGCGATCCTGCGCTCGGACGACCCGGCCGGGGCGGCGACGCTGGCCTCGGTGTGAGCCCCGGGCACGACGAAGGGTCTGGCCCCGATCACCCTCCGGTGATCGGGGCCAGACCCTTCGCGCGGAACCGCCCGGGGCGTCGTCAGGCGCCCGGCCGGGCCGCGCGGACCAGGACGGCGAGGTCGGCCGGGGTCGGCTCGGCGAACAGGTCGGCGAGCTTCACGGTCACCCCGAAGTCCTCCTCGACCCGCTGGACCAGCTTGGCGGCGAGCAGCGAGTGGCCACCGGAGGTGAAGAAGTTGGACGCGCCGGAGAGGTCCTCGCGGCCCAGCAGCTCCCGCCAGAGACCGACCAGCGCGTTCAGCACGGGGTCGGCGGAATCGTCCGGGAGGGCCGCGGCCCGCCCCTCGGGGCCCTCCGCGGGGCCGGCCGCGGGGCCGGAGGTCGCCAGTGCCTCCAGCGCCAGGTAGTCGACCTTCTCGTTGGCGTTGGTCGGCAGGACGTCCAGCACCACGAAGTCCTGCGGCACCGCCGCGCGCGGCAGTTCGGCACGGGCGAACTCCCACAGGCTCTCCACGAGGTCGACGTCCCCCTCGGAAGCCGCACCGCTCTCCTCGACGAAGACCACCAGCCGACCGTCCGCGCTGCGGTCGCCGACCACCACGGCGGCGACGCCCCGCACTCGCGGGTGTCCGAGCAGGGCCGCCTCGACCTCGCCCAGCTCGATCCGGTTGCCGCGCAGCTTCACCTGCCGGTCGGCGCGGCCGGACAGCTCCAGGGTGCCGTCCGGCAGCCACTGGCCGACGTCACCCGAGCGGTAGAACCGCCCGTAGCGGGGGTGCTCGCCGAACCGCTCGGCGTTCAGCTCCGGACGGCCGTGGTAGCCGTGCGAGAGGCCGTCACCGGCGATGCAGACCTCGCCGCGGACGCCGACCGGCAGCTCCCGGCCGTCCGGCGCCAGCACGAACATCCGGATGTTCTGGATCGGGCCGCCGACCGAGATCCGGTCGCCCAGGCCGTCCGGGACGACGCCCCAGGTGCACCAGGTGGTGGTCTCGGTGGGGCCGTAGGCGTTGACGAGCTCGCAGCCCGTCGCCAGCAGCCGCTTGGCCAGCGTCACCGGCACCGGCTCGGCGCCGGTGACCACCCGGCGGCCCGCCAGCCGGTCGGCCACCTCGTCGTACACCATGCGCAGCGTGGTGGGGGTGGCCTGCAGGATGCCCGGCTCGTACCGGTCGATCAGCTCGCGCAGCACCTTGCCGTCGGTGCGGGCCTCGTCCGGGGCGACCACGATCCGGCCGCCCGAGTACAGCGGCACGTAGTGCTCCAGGTTCGCCATGTCGAAGGCGAAGGTGGTCATCCACAGGGTGGCGTCGGAGGGGGTGGCGCGCAGCCGCACGGTGTAGTCGGCGGCGATGTTGGAGATCGCGCGGTGCGGCAGCACGGCGCCCTTGGGCCGACCGCTGGAGCCCGAGGTGTAGATGAGGTAGGCGGTGCTCTCCGGGTCGAGCCGGACCGGCAGGTCGCCGATCGGCCGTTCCGGGGCGGTGTCCGGGACCACCGGCAGCGGCAGCCGCGGCAACCCGTCGGCCCCGGGCAGGGCGAGCTCGCGGTCGGTGAACAGCACCTTGGCGCCCGAGTCCTCCATCAGGTAGGAGACGCGCTGCACCGGATGCTCGGGGTCGACCGGCAGGTAGGCGGCGCCGGTGAGCCACACGCCGAGGACGGCGGCCGTCAGTTCGGGCGAGCGGGCGGCCGCGATCGCGACCACGTCGCCGGCGCCGATCCCGGCGTCCTTCAGCAGGGCGGCGGCGTCCAGTGCGGCCTCCCACAGCCGGCGGTAGCCGATCTCGCGCTCCCCGTGCTGCACGGCCACCGCGTCCGGGGTGGCGGCGGCGTGGCGGTGCACGGCCTCCAGGACGTCGGTCGGGCCGGGCGGGGCGTAGCGCACCTCGGTGTCGTTGGCGGCGTCGATCACCGCGTGGTCCTGCTCGTTCCACACCCGCAGCTCGCCGGTGGGCCGGTCGACGTCCTCTGCGACGGCCAGCAGCAGCGCCTCGTAGCGCAGGAGCAGGGCCTCGGCGTCGGCGCGGCTCAGCTTCTCGGTGGAGTAGCGGGCGGTGACCTGGATGGTGTCGGCCGAGGAGGCGACGAAGAACTCCAGGTCGTACTTGCTGTAGCCGTTCTCCACCACGATCGGGCGGGCCCGCAGCCCGCCGATCTCGAACTGCGTCATCTCCAGCTGCGGGAAGTAGTTGAACAGGTGCCGGCTGAGCCGGTTGCTCCAGGCCGAGCCGACCCGGGGCACCACGCCGGCGATGGTCTCCTCCGGGACCCCGGCGTGCGCCAGCGCGCCGAAGTACATGTCCCGGGCCTGCCGGACCAGGGCGCGGAAGCCGTCCTCCGGGTTCACCCGCACCCGCAGCGGCAGCACGTTGGTGTGATGGCCGACGGTGCGCGGGGCGTCCTGCGGGCGGACGCTGACCGGGCAGCCGACCACGATGTCCGGACCGACCCCGTGCGCGGCGAGCAGCAGGTCGAAGGCGCCGAGCAGCACCACGGCCTCGGGCGCCCGCACCTCGCGCTGGAGGAGCCGCACGACGTTGCGGGCCTGCGGGGAGAAGGTGTGCACCAGTTGGTCGCCCTTGAGGGTGCGCTCGGCGCTGTCGGGGGCGCCGCACCACAGGTCCAGGGCGGCCGGGTCGAAGTCGGCCAGTTGGCCGCGCCAGAACTCGATGCTCTCCGGCTTCGGCTCGGGCTCGGCGAACGCCGGGACGATCTTCAGCAGTTCGGGCGCGGGCGGCTGCCCGGCGACCAGGGCGCCGTACAGCGCGACGATCTCCTCCAACAGCGCGGTGCCGGAGATGATGTCGTAGTCGAGGTGGTGGAAGGTCAGGCAGAGGACGTCGCCCTCGGGGTGGTGGAACAGCCCGGCCCGCACCAGCGGGCGGCCGTCGAACACGAACCTGCGGTTCACGTACGGCAGCAGGGCCTCGGCGATCGCGTCCTGCGGCGGGTGGAAGTCGTCGACCTCCTCGACCGGGACGTCGAATTCCGCCGGCGGCACGACGCCTTTCAGCAGTTCGGCACCGGTCGCGAAAAAGGTCGTGCGGAGCACGTCGTATCGGCGGAATAGCACCGCCAGGGTCTCGCGGAGCGCCGGAATGTCCAGTTCTCCCTCGACCTGGAACGCCAGCGCCAGATTGTTGGCGGCACTTTCGGGTACCAATCGCTCCAACAACCACATGGCCTGTTCCTTGCGAGTGGCCACGGAAAGATCACGTGTCGTCCGGGCGACGGGCTGCGCTGCGGGTCCCAATGGGTCCTCCCCTACAGAGCCGGGCCTGAGACGGCGCTCACACCCTGCTTGTGGTTGCCGGTTTGCAGCACACGTTACGAGCCGCCCACCGGACCGGGGCACCCCTATCGGGGGGTCACCCCGGCTCTTTCCGGGGTGCCCCACAAGAGCCCCTACCGCTCCCCAGAAGGATCTCTCTAGGGGTATAGGGACACAACCCGGTCGACCTAGGCTGCCGGTGGTTCTGGAGTCCACGACCGAGGAGTGACGGTGACCGCAGGAAACGCTTGGAAGAGTCTGACCGCAGGCGGGAATTCCAAGGGAATTCTGCTAGCCGTCGACTTCGACACCACGGGCCGGCCGGAGGCCCGTTTCGCGGACCTCCTGACGAATCTGGTGAATGCCGGCCCGGCCTTCGCGGCCTGGGAGACCGTCCCGCCGCCGGCCGCCGCCGAGGCGGCCCGCAGCGGCGCCGGCTACCTCGACCACTGGACCCTCGGCCTGGCGGATCTCGCCGGCACCGACGGCGCGTGGCCCGAGGTGCGCGCGGTGCTCGGCTTCTGCGGCGGCGCCATCTACGCGTCCGCGCTCGCCGAACGGATCGCCGAGCGGCAGGGCAACGCCCCGCTGCTGGTCCTGTTCGACCCCGAGCTGTCCACCGCGCAGACCCTGATCTGGCAGTTCCACAAGGTGATCGGCTTCCTGTCCGCGGTGATCTCCGAGCAGCAGATCGCCGAGGCCCGCGAGATGGGCCAGAAGGCCTTCGACGAGATCCCCGACGTCATGGAACTCAAGCACGAACTGCTGCGGCTCATGCGGGAGTTCGGGGAGCCCGCGCTGATCGCGGCCGGCCTGGACGAGACCCGCCGCGAGGAGCTGTTCGCGGTCTTCGAGTCCTTCCTGTGCTACCTCGCCGCCGCCAGCCAGATCGACCCGCTGCCGCAGTGGCGCTCGGCCGTCGCCTACAGCTCCACCAGCCCGCTCAGCGGCCTCAACGCGATGCGCAGCGCGGGCCTGGAGATCGAGGTCGGCGAGGAGATCCGGGTGGACACCGACCACGGCGTCATGCTCGCCGACAAGGAGCTCGCCTCCGCCGTCGCCCGCCTGCTGGACAGCTGAGCCGATGGCGACGACGCCCGACACGCCCACCGCGACGCCCTACCTGCCGCCCGCGGCGGCCGGTACCGGGGCGGACGTCCGACTGTTCTGCTTCCACCACGCCGGTGGTGCGGCCTCGGCGTACACCGGCTGGCAGGAACGGCTCGGGCCGCGCGTCGCCGTGCTGCCGGTCCAGCTGCCCGGCCGCGAACGGCGCGCCAGCGAGACCCGATTCACCCGCATCGACGACCTGGTCGCCGACCTGGACCGGCACCTGGACCCGCTGCTCGACGAGCCGTACGCCTTCTACGGGCACAGCATGGGCGCCATCGTCGCCTACAACCTGACCCTGCTGCGCGCCGCGCGCGGCGCCAGCCTGCCGGTCCGGCTGATGGTCGGCGCCTACTCCCCGCCGCACCTGCTCGCCCCGATCGCCGACGCCCTGAACCTCGACGACGGGGACCTCGCCCGCTGGCTGGTCGACACCGGCGGCATGTCCGAACTGGTGCTCCGCTACCCCGACTGGGTGCGGTCCGCGCTGGACCTGTTCCGCGACGACCTCAGGGTCTGCCAGAGCCACCGGCCGCCCGGCGACCGGCCGCTGCCCTGCCCGATCGACGTGTTCGCCGGCGAGCAGGATCCGCTGCTGCCGCTCGATCAGGCCGACGGCTGGGCCCGGCACACCACCGCCGGGTGCCGGGTGCACACCGTCCCCGGCGGCCACCTCTTCCTCCACGAGTCCTCCGCGGTGCTGCTGCGCACCGTGGGCCTGCTGCTGTCCGACCGCGAGCGCCACCACAGCCGGATCTGACCGCCGCTCGGCCCCGCCGTCCACCGCCTCTCCCTCCGCAGGCGACCGGTGGCCGTCCACTGCCCCGGCCGGCCACCGGTCGCCACGGCGCGCCGCCCCGCGGCGCCTCCACTGCTGAACGACATGGGGATCTCATGCCTTCCGACGCTGTTGCCATCATTGGTCTGTCCTGCCGGCTCCCCCAGGCCCCGGATCCCCGCGCCTTCTGGGACCTGCTGCGGCGCGGCGCCTCCGGGATCACCGATGCGCCGGCCGAGCGGTGGAGCGGACCCGGCCTCGACGGGACACCGAGCCGCGGCGGCTTCCTCGACCGGATCGACACCTTCGACCCGGTCTTCTTCGGGATCTCGCCCCGCGAGGCCACCCTGATGGACCCCCAGCAGCGACTGATGCTCGAACTCGCCTGGGAATGCCTGGAGGACGCCGGCGTCGTCCCCGACCGGCTCCGCGCCACCCAGACCAGCGTCTTCGTCGGCGCCATCGCCGCCGACTACAGCACCGTGCTCCAGCGGCACGGCCTGGAGGCGATCACCCCGCACACCGTCACCGGCCTCAACCGCGGCATCATCGCCAACCGCGTCTCCTACACGCTCGGCCTGGAGGGCCCCAGCCTCACCATCGACGCCGCGCAGTCCTCCGCGCTGGTCGCCGTCCACATGGCCTGCGAGAGCCTGCGCAGCGGCGAGTCGGACCTCGCCGTCGCGGGCGGCGTCAACCTCATCATCGCCCCCGAGAGCACCCTCGGCCTGACCCGGTTCGGCGGCCTCTCCCCCGACGGCGTCAGCTACACCTTCGACGCCCGGGCCAACGGCTACGTCCGCGGCGAGGGCGGCGGCGCCGTCCTGCTGAAGCGGCTCGACCGCGCGCTCGCCGACGGCGACCACGTGTACGCCGTGATCCGCGGCACCGCCGTCAACAACGACGGCGCCACCGACGGCCTCACCGTGCCCAGCCCGCAGGCCCAGGAGAAGCTGCTGCACCGCGCCTACCGGCGGGCCGGCGTCGACCCCGGCCAGGTGCAGTACGTCGAACTGCACGGCACCGGCACCCGGGTCGGCGACCCGATCGAGGCCACGGCGCTCGGCGCGGCCCTCGGCACGGCCCGCCCCGAGGGTTCGCCGCTGCTGGTCGGCTCCGCCAAGACCAACGTCGGCCACCTGGAGGGCGCGGCCGGCATCGTCGGGCTGCTGAAGACCGTCCTGGCGATCGAACACCGGGAGCTGCCGCCCAGCCTCAACTTCGCGGAGCCCAACCCCGACATCGACTTCGCCGGGCTGAACCTGCGGGTGCAGACCGCGCTCGGCCCGTGGCCGGCGGGCACGCTGCGGGCAGGTGTGTCGTCGTTCGGCATGGGCGGCACCAACGCGCACGTCGTCCTGGAGGAGGCGCCGGCCGCCCGAACCGCGACCGTCGAGTCGTCCGGCGGCCCTGCGGTGTGGCCGCTGTCGGCGAAGACCGGGCCCGCGCTGCGCGACCAGGCCCGGCAGCTGCTCGACTGGCTCTCCCAGCACCCCGAGGCCGCGCCCGCCGACGTCGCGCACGCGCTCGCCACCGGCCGCTCGCTGTTCGAGCACCGGGCGGTCGTCCTGCCCGGGGAGCGGGCGGAGGCGCTGCGTGCCGTGGCCGAGGCCGCGCCGCACCCGTCGGCGGTGACGGGCAGCGCGGCGGACGACGGCAAGCTGGCATTCCTGTTCACCGGGCAGGGATCGCAACGGGTCGGCATGGGTGAGGAGTTGTACACCACCTTCCCCGTCTTCGCGGCCGCCTACGACGAGGCGCTGAGCCACTTCTTCCCGCAGCTGCGCGACATCATCGCGTCGAACCCCGACGGGCTGCTCGACACCACGCTGCACACCCAGCCGGCCCTGTTCGCCCTGGAGACGGCCCTGTTCCGCCTGCTGGAGCACCACGGCCTCACCCCGGACTACCTGGCCGGGCACTCGATCGGCGAGATCGCCGCCGCCCACTGCGCCGGCGTCCTGTCGCTCGCCGACGCCGCGAAGCTAGTCGCCGCCCGCGCCCGCCTCATGCACAGCACCGGCGAAGGCGCGATGGCCACCCTCCAGGGCGTCGAGGCCGACGTCCTCCCGCACCTCGGTGGCGGGCTCACCATCGCCGGCGTCAACTCCGCCGACGCGGTAGTGATCGCCGGAGACGTCGACGCCGTCCACGCCCTCGCCACCCAGTGGAAGGAACAGGGCCGCAAGGCCAAGATCCTCAACACCCGCCACGCCTTCCACTCCCACCACATGGACCCCATCCTCGACGAATTCCACACCGTCGCCGAGTCGTTGACCTACCACGAGCCCACACGTCCGATCATCTCCACCCTGACCGGCGAATTGGCCCAGGAGCTCACCGAACCCTCCTACTGGACACGCCAGTTGCGCGAGGCCGTCCGCTTCCACGACGCCCTCACCACCCTCCACGACAACGGCGTCACCACCTACCTCGAACTCGGCCCCGACGCCACCCTCACCACCCTCACCCGCACCACCCACCCCGACGCGGCCACAGCAGCGACCCTCATACCGAACCGCCCCGAGGCACACACCGCCCTGGCCGCCGTCGCCACCGCCCACACCCACGGCCACCCGGCCACCTGGCCCACCCAGGACACACCGGGCACCCGCACCAGCCTGCCGACCTACCCCTTCCAGCGGCGCCGCCACTGGATCGACACCGCCGCCGCGCCGGAGTCCGTCCAGCCCCTCCCTTCCCCGCAGCGGCAGGAGGAGGAGCCCGAGGACGCCGCCGAGCTCACGCCCGCGCAGCGCCTGGCCCGGCTCAGCGGCGAGGAATTGGAGACGGCGCTCCGCGACCTCGTGCTGACCACCATGACCATCACCCTCGGGCACGTCACGCCCGCGGCCGTCGACACCTCCGGCGCCTTCCGCGACCTGGGCTTCGACTCGGCCCTCTCGCTCGAACTGTGCACCCGGCTGTCCCAGTGGACCGGCCTGCGCCTGCCCGCCGGCCTGCTCTACGACCACCCGACGCCCACCGCCCTGGTCCGCCACCTCCAGGCCGAGCTGTCGAACGACGCGACGGCCGCCCAGGTCGTCGCGGCGGTCGCGCACGACGAGCCGATCGCCGTCGTCGGCATGGCCTGCCGCTACCCCGGCGGCGCCAACTCCCCCGAGGAGCTCTGGCAGTTGGTCGCCGAGGGCCGCGACGCGATCGGCGGCTTCCCGACCGACCGCGGCTGGGACCTCGCCGGCCTCTACGACCCCGACCCCGCCCACGCCGGCACCACGTACGCGCGCACCGGCGGCTTCCTGTACGACGCGGCCGGCTTCGACCCGGAGTTCTTCGGCATCTCGCCGCGCGAGGCGGCGGCGATGGACCCGCAGCAGCGCCTGCTGCTGGAGACCTCCTGGGAGGCCCTGGAGCGGGCCGGCCTCGACCCGGCGGAGCTCGGCGGCCGGCCGGTCGGCGTCTTCGTCGGCGCCATGTCCCAGGAGTACGGCCCCCGGCTGCACGAGCCCGCCAACGGCATGGAGGGCTACCTGCTCACCGGCAGCACGGTGAGCGTGGCGTCCGGCCGCATCTCCTACACGTACGGGTTCGAGGGCCCGGCCGTCACCGTGGACACGGCCTGCTCGTCCTCGCTGGTCGCCCTCCACCTGGCGGCGCAGGCGCTGCGGCAGGGCGAGTGCTCGATGGCCCTCGCGGGCGGTGCGGCCGTCATGGCGACGCCGGGCATGTTCGTCGAGTTCAGCCGGCAGCGCGGGCTGTCGGCGGACGGCCGCTGCAAGGCCTTCGCGGCGGCGGCCGACGGCACCGGGTGGGGTGAGGGCGTCGGACTGGTGCTGCTGGAGCGGCTGTCGGACGCGCAGCGCAACGGGCACCAGGTCCTGGCCGTGATCCGCGGCTCCGCCATCAACCAGGACGGCGCCAGCAACGGCCTCACCGCCCCGAACGGCCCCTCCCAGCAGCGCGTCATCCGGCAGGCGCTGGCCAACGCCCGCCTGGACGCCGCCGACGTGGACGCGGTGGAGGCGCACGGCACGGGCACCAAGCTGGGTGACCCGATCGAGGCGCAGGCGCTGATCGCCACCTACGGGCAGGACCGTCCCGCCGAACGACCGCTGCTGCTCGGCTCGTTGAAGTCCAACATCGGCCACACCCAGGCCGCGGCCGGCGTCGGCGGCATCATCAAGATGGTCATGGCGATGCACCACCGCGAGCTGCCGAAGACCCTGCACGTCAACGAGCCCACACCGCACGTCGACTGGGAGGCGGGCGCCGTCGAGCTGCTGACCGAGGCCCGGCCGTGGGAGACGGACGGCGAGCGGCGGCGCCGCGCCGCCGTGTCGTCCTTCGGCATCAGCGGGACCAACGCGCACGTGATCCTGGAGGAGCCCCCGGCAGTCGAACCGGTCGAGCAGAGGCCCGAGGAGGACGTGGACGGGCCGGTGTTCTGGCCGCTGTCGGCGAAGAGCGAGGACGCCCTAAGGGACCAGGCCCGCCGACTGCACACCTGGATCACCGAACACCCCGACAGCACGGACCGCGCGATCGCGGCCGCACTGGAACGCAAACCGAAGTTCCCGCACCGGGCCGTCGTGTTCAACCGCGAGGCACTCGCCGCCCTCGCCGAGGGGCAGCCGCACCCGGATCTGGTGACGGGAACGGCCGGCGTCAGCGGCAAGACCGTGTTCGTCTTCCCCGGCCAGGGCTCACAATGGCCCGAAATGGGCCAACACCTCCTGGCCACCAACCCCGT